>JAFOYD010000006.1 GCA_017391545.1 Lachnospiraceae bacterium | reverse complement strand
GCAGAAGATGGCACATTCGATGTATTACCTAAGAAGGAAGTTATCGAATTAAAGAAGGAATGGGAAAAGTTAGAAAAGAACCTTGGCGGTATCAAGAACATGAAGAAGATTCCTGATGCAATCTTCGTAGTAGATCCTAAGAAGGAAAGAATCTGTGTACAGGAGGCTCATACACTTGGTATTCCTCTGATCGGTATCGCAGATACAAACTGTGATCCAGAAGAACTTGATTATGTAATTCCTGGTAATGATGACGCAATCAGAGCCGTTAAGTTAATCGTAGCTGCTATGGCAGATGCTGTTATCGAGGCTAATCAGGGTGAGATTATGACTGATGCAGCAACAGAAGAGGTTGCTGAGGAAGAAGCAGTAGAGGCTTAATAATTCGTATTGATCAGGAGGATATAAAAATGGCTATTACAGCAGCAATGGTAAAAGAATTAAGAGAGATGACTGGTGCCGGAATGATGGATTGCAAAAAGGCACTGAACGAGACAAACGGAAACATGGACGAGGCTGTTGAATTCTTGAGAAAGAATGGACAGGCAAAGGCAGAGAAGAAAGCCGGACGTATCGCAGCTGAAGGACTTTGCAAGGTGCTTGTTGATGGAGACCAGACAGCAGCAGTTGTAGAGGTTAACTCAGAGACAGACTTCGTTGCAAAGAATGAACAGTTCCAGAATTATGTTACATCTGTTGCAAAGCAGGCACTTACAACAAATGCTACAGATATCGATGGTTTCCTTGCAGAAGCATGGAATGAGGATGCATCAAAGACAGTTAAGGATGCTTTAGTTGAGAAAATCGCAGTAATCGGTGAGAACTTAACAATCAGAAGATTTGAGAAGGTTGTAGCTGAGAACGGATGTGTTGTAACTTATACACATGGTGGCGGAAGAATCGGCGTTATCGTAGATGCTGAGACTGCTGTTGTTAATGATGCAGTTAAGGAAGCACTTACAAATATCGCTATGCAGATCGCAGCTCTTTATCCAAAGTATGTATCTACAGATGAAGTTTCTGAGGAATACAAGGCTCATGAGAAGGAAATTATTACAGAGCAGATTAAGAACGATCCTAAGATGGCAGGAAAGCCTGAGAAGGTTATCGAGGGTGCTGTTAATGGACGTCTTAACAAAGAGCTTAAGGAAGTATGCTTACTTGAGCAGGTATATGTAAAGGCTGAGGATGGAAAGCAGACTGTTAAGCAGTATCTTGATACAGTAGCTAAGGCAAATGGTACAGACATCAAGGTTAAGAAGTTTGTACGTTTTGAGACAGGTGAAGGTCTTGAGAAGAAGGTTGACGACTTCGCAGCGGAAGTTGCAGCTCAGGCAGGATTATAAATTCATCAAGCTAAATATAACGTGAAAAGAGCAGTTTCAATTGAAACTGCTCTTTTTCATGTTATGCGGCATAATCAATATTAGCACCTTTATACTTTGCAGCATCAAGCGCTTTCTGATTTTTCGTGTAAGGGTTTTCCTCGTTCTTATATTTAATCATGGTATTGGTGACACCTCCGGACACATAGGTACGACCACATTCCGGACAGACAGAGGTATGGATTGACACAGATGCATTGACCACTTCCCCGTTTTTCTGGGATGCTTTTTTGTAAGCATTGGATACATGCTCATTTTCATGGGCACGAACCTTGGCGGCAGCTGACTCTGGTGAAATATGGGCAGCTGACTTGAAGGATACATTTCCCTCGTCAGAGCCGTCCTGATATTTTCTGTTTTTACAGGTTTCACACTCCTCAGGTGATGAGCGTCTGCCGGGTTTTTTGACCTCGTCGGGATTAGTAGCCTGTTTTTCCGGTATTTTGGACGGATTCATTGCAGCTGAATTGTTGACCTTAGCAGTTGCTGTATTGGTATATAGAGAATTATACGGATACAGTCCTGGAGCGGTACCGATTGTCATAGGGCATACCTCCTTAATATAATTTTTATATAAAAATTATAGCATACTATCACTAAAAATAGTATACTTAAATTTAGAATAACGAATGGGGGTTATTGTTCAGGCAGGACTTAGCATTTACTGCTAAGTCCGTGAAAAAACGTAGTGCAGGCAGGTAAAAATCCATCACCGAAGGTGATTTTGCATGGATTTTTACTCGTTACTGGAACGGAGTGAACAGTAACGAATGGGGTTTTTTATGAAGAAAAAGTCAACAGATACTGTAAGTGTAGAGAATAACGAGAAAAAGAAATTACAAAATATAAAAGCTGCCAGCACGACGAGGGAAATCAGATGGGATCAGCTTGATAATACAGCACATCTATTTCCTGTCATCGCAGGTGAAAGCATGACCAATGTATATCGTATCAGCGTGACCCTGACAGAACTGATTGATCCGGAATGTTTGCAGCAGGCATTGGATATCGTTCTGCCTAAATTTGACGGTTTTAATCTCAGACTCAGGCAGGGAGTGTTCTGGTACTATTTTGAAGAGAATGGAAAACCTGCGCCAAAGGTTCGTGAGGAAACAACATTTCCATGTCGATACATTCACCAAAACAGGAATAACAGCTATATGTTTCGGGTGACATATTATAAATACCGCATCAATCTGGAGGTGTTTCATGTACTGACAGATGGTATGGGAGGAATCAATTTTTTAAAGGAGTTGACTTACCAATACTTGAGGCTGGTTCATCCGGAGCTAAAAGGTGCGAAGGGCGATGCGCTTACAAGCAGTACATCGTTGAACAGAGAGGACAGCTTCTTAAAAAATTATCGGAGAAGTTCTGAAAAAGGATACCAGACCAAGAAAGCATATTTGATCAAGGGTGAAAAGCTTGCGCCAGGAGAATTTGGAATCATGCATGGCTATATGCAGATTCCTGAGCTCAAGGAAGTGTGTCACAGATATGGTGTGAGTATCAACGAATATCTGGTGGCAGTGTTCGTATGGAGCGTATACAAAGAATGTATGCATGGCATGCCATCGAAAAAACCTGTCAGAGTTGCGGTGCCTGTGAACTTAAGACCATATTTTAATTCTATTACGACCAAGAATTTTTTTGTCATGGTTTCGGCAGAGTTTTATCCCGTGAAAGACGAGTACACCTTTGAGGAGGTCGTTGAGGCGGTAAAAAGCAGTTTAAAGGAGCAGATCAACAAGGAAAATCTGGAAAAGCTGTTTTCTTATAATGTATCGAATGAGAAAACCCTGATTGCAAGGGCAGCACCATTGTTTATTAAAAATATTGCGATGAGGATGGTATATACGAAGTCGGCGCTTGCCAATACATCAACGATCACAAACATTGGAAATATCACAGTAGATGAGGCGTATAGACCGTATGTAGAGATGTTCCATTCCTGTCTGGCCATGTCAAAGGGGCAGCATGTCAAAGGAAATATATGCTCATATGGAAGCACGCTTGTGTTCAGTTTTAGCTATGATTTGGCTGATCCATTGGTACAGCGTGGATTTTTCCAGAAAATTGCGCAAGATGGCGTACATGTTGAAATAGAAAGTAATGGAGTGAATTATGAATGAGTAAATGCAGACAATGTAACATAGAAGTCCTCGACGAGACAGAGCGCTGTCCGCTGTGCAATACCGTACTTGAGCCGACAATTGAGGTTGAGAATATGTACCCGAATATCAGAGTCAAGTCAAAAAAACTCGTATTTTTTTCCAGAGTTTATCTTTTTCTAGCGGCAGTTATTGAGATTATACTGTTTAATGTCTGCTTATTGTCTGATGTGCAGTGGCTGGTATTTATCATCTGTGGGCTTGTGCTTTTGTTTGGCTATATTGTTATTAAATATGCGATTCTTGGAACGAGTGGCTATATTGTCAAGACGGTAGTACTGACGGTCATTGCAGTGATTATGTTTGTGGCCATCGATTTTTCTGTCGGATATAATGGATGGTCTGTCAACTATGTGCTCCCATCAGGAATTCTGCTCATTGATGCAGTAATTGTTTTGCTGATGATGATTAACCGAAAAAACTGGCAGAGTTATCTGATCGCACAGATTTTTATGGTAATCTGTGGTCTGGCGGCTGTTGTACTGTCAGCGATCGGTATCATAACACATCCGATGCTCTCCATAGTAGCGTTTGATGCTTCCGTGATTTTATTGCTTGGCACGATGATTATTGGAGGCAGAAGGGCAAGAGTAGAGTTAAAACGAAGATTTCATATATAAAAAATGGATGCATGCGCATCCATTTTTTTATAGCAATTGTATACCATTTTCAGTACATTCTTTTACGACATCTTCCGGCCAAAGAGAGGATTGTACCTCACCGATATGTGCCTTTCTCAGGAAGAACATACAGATTCTTGACTGACCAATACCGCCACCGATCGTGAAGGGGAGCTCCTCGTTAATGACTGCCTGCTGATATGGAAGCTTGGCGCGTTCCTGACATCCGGCTTTTTCAAGCTGTGAGAGCAGTGCAGCTTTGTCGACACGAATTCCCATTGATGACAGCTCAAGTGCAATGTCAAGTACCGGATAATACACGACAATATCAGCGTTTAAAGACCAGTCGTCATAATCCGGAGCACGGCCGTCATGTGGTTTGCCGTTCTCGAGGGTATCACCGATTTTCATGATACATACAGCGCCCTTAGCCTTGGCTATGTAGTATTCACGTTCCTTTGGCGTATTGTCAGGGAAGATTTCGGCTAATTCTTCTGTGGTAATGTAAAAGATTTCGTCAGGAAGAATTTCCTCAATATAGTCATATTGTATTGCCATATATTTCTCTGTATTTTTGAGACATTTATATACATTGTTTACAATGCCTTTGAGCGTTTCAAGGTTCCTTTCCTCACGGCGAATTATTTTTTCCCAGTCCCACTGGTCTACAAAGATTGAATGAATATTGTCTGTGTCCTCATCACGGCGGATAGCATTCATATCCGTATAGATTCCTTCACCGATGGTGAAGCCGTATTTTTTGAGTGCGTATCTTTTCCATTTGGCAAGCGACTGTACGACCTCGGCGGTACGGCCGTTCTGCTCCTTGATATCAAAGCTGACAGGACGTTCAATGCCGTTTAAGTTGTCATTCAGACCAGAAAGTGGATCGACAAAAAGTGGAGCAGATACGCGGGAAAGATTTAAGTGGTGCGATATCTGATTCTGGAAAAAATCTTTAACCGTTTTGATGGCAATCTGTGTATCATGCAGATTTAAGGCAGAAACATAATCTTTTGGGATTGTTAGATTTTTCATGCTGAATCTCCTTTATTTATATTTATTATTTCATTAATTTTCGATAAGTCGACATTCTTAGTATGACACGATATTACACTAAAATCAATCATAATTATGATAATTTTTGCAAAATTGTGTATGTAATTTTTTCGTAAATTTCTATTGAAAAATACATTTTTTGGAGTAAAATATGGTGTGGGTTGTAATAAATGAAATTATATATGAGGGGTCGTTCCTGGAGAGGAACGTAAAAATTTTGTAATAATGATCATGATTCATCGTTACAGAACTACTACACTAGGATAAGGAAGTGAGGGTATGGAAGGATTGGCAGAAGAACTGTTGGCAGAGCTTAACTGCGAGACAGTCTTTACAATTCATCTGGGAAGTATTGATATCCCGATTGCCGAATCTACAGTAATCACATGGGTGGTCATGGCAGCGATTCTGTTGCTGTCGATTTTCCTGACAAGCAATCTGAAGGTGCACGATATCAGCAGGAAGCAGCTTTTTGCTGAGACGGTTGTCATCAAATTGGAGAACTTTGTTGCTGATATGATTGGCGAAGAAGGACGTGCATATGTGCCGTATCTGTGTGCTGTAATACTTTACATAGGCTTTGCAAACCTGATCGGTCTGTTCGGGGTGAAACCACCTACGAAGGATCTGAACGTTACAGCAGCATTAGCACTTATGAGCATCATACTTGTACAGTATGCCGGCATTCACAAAAAAGGTGTTAAGGGATGGCTAAAGAGCTTTAAGGAACCTATGGCTATCGTGACTCCCATCAATATTCTGGAGGTATTTATCAAGCCGTTGTCACTTTGTATGCGACTTTTTGGTAATGTGCTTGGTGCCTTCGTTATTATGGAGCTGATCAAGATTCTGGTTCCGGTGGCAATACCAGTGCCATTCAGTTTTTATTTTGATATCTTTGACGGTTTGATACAGGCGTATGTATTTGTATTTTTGACTTCTCTGTATATCAAGGAGTCAATGGAAGAGTAGTTACAAAAAAATTATAGTTTTGAGGCTGCAGAAATTGCAGCAGAATGGAGGATAATATGATCGCAATTGGAGCAGGTATCGCAGCATTAGCATGTATTGGAGCAGGTATCGGTATTGGTATCGCAGCAGGTAAGGCAACAGAGGCAGTAGCTAGACAGCCGGAGGCAGAGGGTAAGATCACAAAGCTTTTGTTACTTGGTGGTGCGCTTGCAGAGGCAACCGCTATTTACGGATTCGTTGTAGCAATCCTGATCATTGTATTATTAGGATAATCGAAAATAGACAGGATACGAAGATGGAGGTAGGATATGTTAAGACTTGATATCAATCTTGTTTTTACCATTATCAATCTGCTGATTATATACTTTATCGTGGCAAAATTCCTCTTTAAGCCGATTAAAAACATTCTGGCGAAGAGACAGGAGGAAATCGATAAGCAATATGCGGATGCCAAGGCAGCCGAGAATCAGGCGATGGAACTCAAGAAGCAGTATGAGGATTCGGTGAAGTCCATTGCCGATGAAAAAGCAGCCGCAGTCAACGAGGCGCGCACAAAGGCTGGCGAGGAATATGACAGAATCGTGGCAGATGCAAAGACAGAGGCAGACAAGCTGATGGACAATGCGAAAAAGCTTGCACATATGGAGCAGGAAAAGAGCATCCGACAGGCACAGGAACAGATCGCGGATTTAGTAGTGGAAGCAACAGCAAAGGTCGTAGCATCAGGACAGGGAAGTGCTGCCGACAGGGAACTTTATAACCAATTTTTAGCAAAGACGGGTGAACAACAGTGATCAGTACAGCATTAGAATATGCAAACACAATGCGTAAGCTGAACATAGCAGAAAATATTGTAGGTCAGACCGAGGATATTTTAAAGGCTGTACCTCAGATTCTGATTGACTTTGAGAATCCTGCTGTGGCACTTACGGCAAAACATAATGTCATTGATAAAGTATTTCCCGGCGAGATTCGTGATTTCCTGAAGCTTTTATGCGATAAGGGAGACATGAACCAGTGGGGGGATATTGTAAAGGCATATAAGGAATCTTCCAATGATAGAGTTGGTGGATTGACAGTGACCTTAAGGTATGTAACTGCTCCCGATGAAGTACAGTTACAGGGAATTAAGGATTTTGTGGCAAAGCAGTATGGCACCAGTGATGTTACTTTCGAGATGGAGGAGGACGCATCCCTTGGAGGTGGCTTTGTCATTGAGGCAGGAAATGAGGTATTTGACTGGAGCACAAGCGGTCGTATGCAGCAGCTTAAAGAGAAGCTTGCAAGTGTAGGTACGCAGAACGCTTCCAGCACAGATAATATTATTTCCATACTCAAAAGTGAAATCGAGAACTTTGATCTGGAAGCAAAAGACAAGGAAATCGGTACCGTCAACTGGGTCGGTGACGGAATTGCCAACATTGATGGTATTGACCATGCTACATATGGAGAAATCGTACTTTTTGACTGTGGTGTAAAGGGTATGGTTCAGGATGTGCGAAAGAATGAGATCGGATGTATCCTTTTTGGACGTGATACCGAGATCAGAGAAGGCTCAAGGGTCGTGAGGACCGGAAAACGTGCTGGCGTACCTGTGGGCGATGGATTTAAGGGCAGAATCATTGATGCTCTTGGTGCACCGATCGATGGCGCAGGCCCGATCAAAGAGGAAGGCTACAGACCAATCGAACAGCCGGCGCCCAGTATCGTGGAACGTCAGTCAGTAGGGGTACCTATGGAGACAGGTATTCTTTCGATTGACTCCATGTTCCCGATCGGTCGTGGACAGCGTGAGCTGATCATCGGTGACCGACAGACCGGTAAGACATCGATTGCCATTGATACGATTCTGAATCAGAAGGGAAAGGATGTCATCTGTATCTATGTTGCGATTGGACAGAAAGCGTCAACGGTTGCAAAGCTTGTGAATACACTAAAACAGAATGATGCGATGGATTACACCGTTATCGTATCAGCGACAGCCAGTGACCCGGCACCTTTGCAGTATATTGCACCTTATTCCGGTACAGCGGTTGCGGAGCATTTCATGCATCAGGGCAAGGATGTGCTGATCGTATATGATGATTTGTCAAAGCATGCAGTAGCATATCGAGCACTTTCTCTTTTGCTGGAGCGTTCACCGGGACGTGAAGCTTATCCTGGTGATGTATTTTATCTGCATTCAAGATTGTTGGAACGTTCCGCAAGACTGAGTGAGGCATATGGTGGTGGTTCGATTACGGCACTGCCAATCATTGAGACACAGGCAGGCGACTTGTCAGCATACATTCCGACGAATGTTATTTCCATTACAGACGGTCAGATTTTCCTGGAGAGTGACTTGTTCTTCTCTGGTATGAGACCAGCCGTAAATGTTGGTCTGTCCGTATCACGAGTTGGTGGTGCAGCACAGAAAAAGGCGATGAAGAAGGCAGCCGGAAGTATTCGTATCGACCTGGCGCAGTTCAGGGAGATGGAGGTATTTACGCAGTTTGCATCAGACCTGGATGCCGCCACAAAGGAACAGCTGCAGCATGGACATGTCCTTATGGAACTGTTAAAGCAGCCACTCTGCAGACCGCTTAGTACTTCTGAGCAGGTTGTTACATTATGTGCAGCAAATGCCAAAGTGATGCTGAACATACCATTGGATCAGGTAAAAGATTTCCAGATGAAGCTGCTTGACAGGATGAAAACGGAGCATGCTGACATTATGAGACAGATTGACAGCGGAGCTACGCTTGATGAGACACTCAGTCAGACAATTATTGCGGCTGCAACGGCTTTCAGAGAGGAATATCTTCAAAAATGATTTCGGAAAGGTTTGGTAGACAATGGCGAATGTACGTGAAATAAAGAGCCGAATGAAAAGCATTCAGGACACCATGAAAATTACAAATGCCATGTATATGATTTCCTCTACGAAGCTTCGAAAGGCAAGAACAAGTCTGGAGGAAACGGAACCGTATTTCTTTACACTGCAGTCTATGATTGACCGAATTATTAGACATCTTCCTGATATTGAAAATGAATTTTTTGATCATAGGACATATAAGGCTCCGGAGGACAGAGTTCAGGGAATTATTGTAGTAACTGCGGATAAAGGACTCGCAGGTGCATATAACCACAACGTTTTGAAACTCGCACAGCAGGAACTGGAAAATAATAATACCTATAAGCTTTATGTAGTGGGTGAGGCTGGGAGACAGTTTTTCAAGGCAAAGGAAATACCTGTCGATGAGCAATTCCTTTACACTGCACAGAATCCATCTCTTCATAGGGCAAGGGTTATTTCAGAAACGGTGATGGAGGACTTCAGAAGCGGTGAGATCGATGATGTCATTATCATTTATACCAGCATGAAAAACAGTGTGGTGACAGAGACGGAGAGGAAGCTTTTGCTCCCGCTGAAAAAAGAGAATTTTGCTGTGGCGAATGCGGAGGCCTTGAAAGCAGGAATCTATCAGGAGGAGATTCTGTTTAATCCCTCTCCTGATGCAGTGCTGGAAAACATTGTTCCCGATACTGTCATGGGATATATTTATGGTGCACTTGTGGAATCCTACTGCAGTGAGCAGAATGCCAGAATGATGGCGATGGATGCAGCAAACAAGAGTGCATCGGAGATGATTCATAGGTTGTCCATAGAATATAATAGAGTGCGCCAGGCCATGATCACACAGGAAATCACAGAGGTGATATCAGGTGCAAAGGCGCAGAAGAAGAAAAAGGCAAACAAGGAGGGACATTAACGTTGAATAAGGGAAAAATCGTACAGGTCATGGGACCTGTAGTAGACGTTGCATTTGAGAATAATGAGCTTCCTTACATCAAAGATGCCTTAGAGGTTACATGTGAAGGCAAACGTCTCGTCATGGAGGTAGCACAGCACATTGGGGACAATACAGTCCGTTGTATCATGCTTGCTGCCAGCGAGGGACTTTGCAGGGACATGGAGGTAACTGCTACCGGAAAGGGCATACAGATTCCTGTCGGTAAGAAGACATTAGGAAGATTATTTAATGTATTAGGTGAAACAATTGACGGCGGTGAAAGCCTTGAAAATGAGGAACACTGGGTAATCCACAGGGAACCGCCAACATTTGAGGAACAGAGTCCTGTCGTAGAGATGCTCGAGACTGGTATTAAGGTCATTGACCTTCTGGCTCCATATGCAAAAGGTGGTAAGATCGGACTTTTTGGCGGTGCCGGTGTTGGTAAGACCGTATTGATTCAGGAGCTGATCAGAAATATTGCGACTGAGCATGGCGGATATTCTATTTTTACCGGTGTCGGTGAACGCTCCAGAGAGGGTAATGACCTTTGGACAGAGATGAAAGAGTCCGGGGTACTGGAGAAGACTGCTCTGGTATTTGGACAGATGAACGAGCCGCCCGGAGCACGTATGAGAGTGGCAGAGACAGGGCTTACGATGGCAGAGTATTTCAGAGATGAGGAACACCAGAACGTGCTTCTCTTTATTGATAATATTTTCCGTTTCGTGCAGGCAGGTTCTGAGGTTTCAGCGCTTTTGGGACGTATGCCGTCAGCAGTAGGATATCAGCCGACGCTTGCCACGGAGATGGGTGAACTTCAGGAGCGTATCGCTTCAACCAACAAGGGAAGTGTAACCTCCGTACAGGCAGTTTAT
>JAFOYD010000103.1 GCA_017391545.1 Lachnospiraceae bacterium | reverse complement strand
TTGAAAAAATATTCAAAAAATATGCAAAAACATTGAGGTGAAACAAAAAATAAAGAAATAAAAAAGAGCGGAACTATGGGATTCATAGAGTTTCCGAGACCGCTCAATGAAACAAATGAGGTAAAGGACACTGATATAACAAGTGAGGACTTTGTATCTGATGTAAAAGAAGCTATTAAGGGTGATGTTGGTAAGGACGAAGAAATAGTTGATGTTACTTTTGATAATGGTAACTTATGTGTATATGTTGATTTTAGTAAAATGGACCCATCTCCATTAACTAAGGAAGATGTAGCTTTGGCAAGAACATCTTCAATTACAGATGATATATTGACTCTTACACAATATGAATCTTTATGGGACACAATAACTGTTGACTTCGGAGAAGTAGGACATATTACAAATGGTAAAGATGATTTACAAGTGGGGGCAACAGGCAAATATTTTGACGCAGTGAATTTTGCTATAGAACAGTAAATTATGATGAAAGGTAGAACTCAAAAAGTAATGAGTATCTACCTTTTTTAGTAGTAAAAAAATTATACTATTGTAATACTAAAATTATAAAGTGATAATATGAGTCATGCAGAACTACGCAGAACAGAAACCTTGAAAGTGTTGAAAAATAAAGCAATAGAGCGAATTGTGCAGAGATTGTATGAATATAAAAATTAATTGGTAGTGCGGAGGTCACGGGTTCGATTCCCGTTATCAGCTTACTAAAAGCCTGGTTTTTACTAGGCTTTTTCTTTTGTGCACCTAGCGGCGCACAATGTAATAAAAAAAGACCACAAACGTGGTCTTTTTTGTATCTTACTGTGTTAATCTGTATCAGAAGCAGGGGCAGCATCAGGTGTCTGTGCCTGTGTCGCCTGCAAAGCAGCTCTCTGCTGCATCTCAAGCATCTGCTGCTGGAGAACTTCCTGCGCATTTGGCAGTGCGTAAAATGCACTGTTATGAGGACACATCTGCGTGGTCTCAGCGGCAGCATTCTCCGGAAGACCTGTCAGTGCAGTAGCCAGATTGCTATCCTGAAGTCTGGCAGGAATTTTTTCGGTGACGGATGCCTGCTTGAACGGACATTCATCAGTTGCGGTAAGTCCTGAATACAGACATACATTTGAATAGTAGTGAACATCGCAATACTCGGTAGGAACAGTTCCCTCAGCGAAATATTCCGTTTTGGTACATCCATCACATACACCTGCAATCGGGAGCTTTCCTGACTTGGAGCAGACAGTCGCTGTGACGATGCCACTTGCCATAGGGAACGATTGATACTCAAGATTTTCGTGAATCCGTGACATAACAGCCCGCCACATCTTTTTGGAAAGATTTTTTTCCTGTGAAGATGACATGCTGACGTTGTTATCATATCCGGTCCAGGTCGTTGCTGTATAGTAAGGGGTAAATCCAGAGAACCATACATCCTTATAATCGGAGGTTGTACCTGTTTTTCCTGCGATTGCCATATTTCCAAAGTTAACGGAACCACCGGTACCTGATGTGACAACATCGACCATTGCGCTGGTGAGCAGCCATGCTGTTGATTCCTTGATGACCTGAGTCGATTCAGGATTTGTATTGTCGATCAGCACATTTCCATCATGGTCTACGATTTTGGTGTAGAGCTTTGGTTTGATATAGTTACCTTTATTTGCGATAGCGGCATATGCTGCATTTAATTCCATGTTGGTAACACCATCTGTAATACCACCAAGTGCCAGAGGCTGTCCAATATCTGATACGACGGCGCCGTTGCTCTCGACACGCTTATCAACAAGTGTGGTAAAACCAAAGTCCTGCAGATAGTCAAAACCAAGCTGCGGTGAAATCTGCGTCAGTGTCTTTACAGCAACGATATTTGCAGACTGTGCGATACCATAGCGGAGGCTTAACAGACCGCGGTAATTGCTTCCCCACCAGTTCTTGACAGGTCGCCCGCCGGAATAATTGTAAGGGGCGTCATTCTGCACATCGGCAAGTGTAAGCCCTGCACTGTCAAGAGCAGGCGCATAGGTGGACAATACCTTAAAGGTAGAACCGGGCTGTCTTGTCGTGTTGGTAGCTCTGTTGAGTGTACGGCTGGCTTCCTTGGTACCGCGTCCGCCGACCATAGCCACAACATATCCTGTCGACTGATCTTCAACTGTGATGGACACCTGAGGCTGAGGAGTCAGCGTGATTCGTTCGCCTTCGACCTCGTCCCCTTCTTCCATGACAGCATTTTTATATGCTTCGATCGCTGCGTAAGCATCGTCCTTTGTGGAATAGAGCAGATTAAAGGAAGGAATCTGCTGCTTATAGTATGCCTTGTACATCTCAGTACTGTGATTTTCTTTTTCACCGTTTGCCTTCTTGATGGTAAGTGCATAGTTTAAATACCATTTGGTGTTTTCGGGATAATTTTCCTCGTTTCCGTACACTTCATCACAGATTGCCTGAATATCCGGGTCCTGTGTGGTATAAATGCTTAAGCCGCCACTGTATACCAGCCGGTATGCCTGTGTCTCGTTGAAGCCCTTGATTTCCATCAGGTCCTGTGTAACCTGTTCCGTAACCTCGTCTACAAAATATGTATAGACTGAATTGTTCTCCGTTTCTTCATTTACAGTAGCAATGCGGCTGTACACATCATCTGCCATAGCCTCGTCATACTCGGCCTGTGAGATAAATTCCTGCTCCAACATTTTTTCCAGCACATCACCACGTCTCCTTACGTTTTCTTCCGGATGTGAGATTGGATTGTACTTGGAAGGATTCTGTGTAATGGCAGCAATGACTGCACACTCAGAAAGCGTCAGCTGATAGGTCTGCTTATTGAAATACCGTGCGGCAGCAGCCTTCACGCCCAACGTGTTCTGACCGAGATTGATCGTGTTCATATAGGCTTCCAGAATGTCTTCCTTGGACATTTTCTTTTCCAGATCGATGGCAAGGTACTGCTCCTGGATTTTTCGTTTGATCTTCTGTATAGTGCTTTCATTGGTCCAGTTATCAAAAACATTGTTTTTGATCAGCTGCTGTGTGATGGTCGATCCACCCTGTGAGAGCTTTCCTTTGCTTTTGACGACCTCGAAACCTGCACGCATGATCGCTTTGATATCAATACCGTTGTGGCTGTAGAATCGCTCGTCCTCGATTGCGACAAAGGCATCTGCCAGATATTGTGGAATCATGTCCATCTTCTCATAGCTTCTGTTTGAGTTGGCAGCTACGAGTTTTGTGATTTCATTGCCTTTTGCATCATATACGACGGTCGCAAAGCCTTTTGGAAGAACCTCAGCAGGATCAATATCCGGGGCTGAACTTAAGATGCCCTTAAACATGCCGATGCCAAAGCACACGCCGATTACCATGATGGATATGGCAGCAGTCAGCATGATTTTTAAAAGGGATACAAAAAACATCTTTTTGAATTTTATCGTCTTTGAAGTCAGGGATTTTTGGACCTTGGAAACTCCTTTTTTCCCATAATTCATAGAGTCACCTCCGTAACTAAGCAATTATCGATTTGCCCTATTGCAAATCATTCTTCTAATTATAACAAATTATGTTACGTAAATAAAGGACTTTTTTCTGGCATTCTATGGTTACGATAATTTTTGCCAGATATTTTACATTTTATACAGGAATATGGTATCATATGTATCAGAAAAAGACGCACAAGGAGAGAAAGCATGGCAAAGGATACCAATAATCAGGAATACGAGGATTTTCTGTTGCTCGTTAAGGGCGCAGAGGCAGAGATTGTGGAGAAAAAATCAAGATTTATCGCTACAGTCCGTCCTGTGACGAGCGAGGAAGAAGCAGTTGCATTTATTGATGAGATGAAAAAGAAATATTATGACGCAAGGCATAACTGTTCTGCCTTTGTGATCGGGAGCAACGCGCAGATCACCAGAAGCAGTGATGATGGGGAGCCAAGCGGTACGGCAGGCAGGCCAATGCTTGAAGTGCTCCTTGGCAGTGGTATCAGAAATATTGCCGTCGTGGTCACACGGTATTTTGGAGGTACGCTTTTGGGGACAGGAGGGCTTGTCAGGGCGTATTCGGGCGTTGTGAAGGAAGCTCTTGCGCTGTGCGAGACAGCAAGCCAGCACTTCGGAGTCAGGCTGAAAATCAAGACAGACTATAACACTGTCGGGAAAATCCAGTACATTCTGGCAAGCAGAAATATCGGTGTCGAGGACAGTGTGTATGCAGCTGATGTTGAAATGACGGTCATCGCACCCATAGAGGAGTATGACCGTCTTTGTAAGGAGCTTGTCGAGGCGACAAGTGCCCGCGTGGGGCTTGAAGAACTGGAGCGCCTTTATTATCTGGCATAAGCAAAAGTGTCAATATTGACCCGGTTCTGCGATTCTTGATACACCTACAAATATTTCTGAGATTTCATACCATGTGGGATAATCGACCACACCGGTCGCAGGAAGGCCAAAGATTCGCTGGAATGTCCTGACAGCATTTGCAGTGTCAGTTCCATAAATGCCATCTTCATCCACGCGCGGCAGCGCAGGATAGTTCTGCGCGATGCGGTTGAGCTGCTGCTGGAGCTGAAGGACTTTCTGACCTGACGAGCCTATAGTGAGATCATAACCCGGCCAGGAAGACGGTACGCCGGATATATACGTGGTAGAGTTGATGTACATATCACTTCCGTAATAGTAGTGTATGATTTCAATCGGTGTGTATCCCTGATCGCCTAAATATTTGCTTCCCCACTGTGACAGCCCATAGCAGGTGACGCGGTTTCCATCACAATAGGAGGTAAAGATCGGCTGGCTTACGCCGGGACGCGAGAGAAAATTTGAAAAGATCGTGTCGACGATGCGGCTGATATTTTCATAGATGTTCCTGCCGTAGATCCACTTCTGGTCATAGGCAGTGGAGGAGGTAATCGTAAAGTCATAGCCCTGGTTGCGATACCATTCTGTATATACTCTGTTTAATGTAAACGACATGATCACAAGCGTGTTTGCATAGATGGTGCTTTCGGGCCAGGTCGCATAGATTTCTGAGGAGACGACGTTTTTGATATAGTCCGTGTAACGGACATAATAATTTGGCGCAGTGGAATCATCAGGAACACCATCATGCACGATAATATATTCAGGAATGACAACGCGGCTTAAGACGATTTCTCCCGATTCATCAATGGGCTTGATTTCGTCCTCCGGAATCTTTGGCGGATATTCGCCGTACAGTGTGTGGTCAGGAATGACAACGGTTTCCTCCGGGGGCGCACCGGGCGGCTCGACGTCAAGCGGTGTCATGGTAACGGGCTGGATGGCATCGGCATCAGGAAGCACTTCTGTACCGGAGATCATCACAGGCTCATAGCCTTCCGCCGTGACGGAAATATTGTATTCGGTGTAGGGCATAGGAGAGTTCGGCTCTCTGCTGTAGGAAAGGTTTGGTGCGGACAGCGCCACATTGTCGGTCTGTCCGGAATTGTTGGTGGTAAGTGTCCTGATCACAGTGTCCGGTGCACTTGTCAGTGAGATTTTCACAGTGGCATTGTTAATGGGTATCAGTCCCAGCGATGATGTAACGTTTATCATCAGATTCCCGGTATATGCGGGAGTCTCAGCTTTTACGAGTTCGGACATAAAAATCCCCTGCATATGTTTTTATTAGTATATGCGGGGGATTTTTTTATGTGCAACGTAACAGTTCAGGTTTTGCGTATTGGAAAGCCATTGTTCACTTCGTTTCAGTACAAGGATGATTTTTGCCCGCGGGGCATATATAGAGATTTTTGATCTCCATACCCCGCTTCAAGCCAGTATCTTGCAAAATTATGCTCGTTAAGGGGTATAGGAGACGAAATCTAAGCGCTTATACCCCGTTTTGAGTGATTTTACTGAGTTTGGAAGCGGAGAGCGGGGTAAGGAAGAGGCAGAAAGGCCAACTGTACCCCGGAGAGATGGAGATGCGGGGTATAGAAGAGATGAAAAGGCCATCTGTACCCCGGAGAGAGAAAGAAGCGGGGTACAGAAGAGCAGTCATAGCCATCTGTACCCCAGAGAGATGAAGCAGCGGGGTAAGGAAGAGACAGAAAGACCAACTGTACCCCGGAGAGATGAAGAAGCGGGGTAAGGAAGAGACGGAAAGGCCAACTGTACCCCGGAGAGATGAAGAAGCGGGGTATAGAAGAGATGAAAAGGCCATCTGTACCCCGGAGAGAGAAAGAAGCGGGGTACAGAAGAGCAGTCATAGCCATCTGTACCCCAGAGAGATGAAGAAGTGGGGTAAGGAAGAGGCGGAAAGGCCATCTGTACCCCGGAGAGATGAAGAAGCGGGGTATAGAAGTGCAGTCACGGTCATCTGTACCCCGGAGAGAGAAAGTAGTGTGGAAGCGGATGGCTACGGAATGGCACTTTTAAAGATGGAGTACACGTGGGGAAGTAATCTCGCAATACAGCGAATAATGGTCTGCCTCTGTATGATGGATTTCTGCTCACAGGATGCAAAAAGTATCTGACGGTAGCGACAGAACAGATTCATTATCTCCTCGGAAGGAATCCTATGGGACTGTGCTATCTGACAGGTTGCGGTACAGATACCATCAAACATCCGCATCACAGATCGTCTGGATTTTTGGAAAAGGCAATGCCCGGAATGCTCTCCGGGGGACCATGTAACTGGCTTGTCGATGAAACAGTTAAGGAGATTTTTGCAAAGGACACACCACCGGCAAAGTCTCTTGCCGACATGACAGGAAGCTACTCAACTAATGAAGTAACGATTTACTGGAATTCTGCGTTTGTGCAATTGCTGGCGTGTGTTTATAGAGTGTGGGGAAGAAATCAGGAGTAGAAATGCTCCTGATTTTTTTGCGTCAAGGCTGAAATTGCCATGCTTCTGGAAGTTGGATATAATGATATCAGACAGAGGGTGATAATTTGTATAAATTGGCCGCAAAAATTTTTGGAAAAACCTCAACAGTCAGAAAGAACTGTTTTGAAGGCAGCAGTCTGATCAAGCTGGTTGAACAAAATACTTCCGATTATAGAGAACGATACCTGGTGTCAGACCTTATGACATTTCTGAATAACAAAACAAACGGAAAAATATGTGCACTCTACGGTTTGCGGAGAACTGGCAAGACAATTATGATGTTTCATGCCATAAAGCGCCTTTGGGCAGATCGGCATGAGATGACTTGTGCATGATAACTATACAATTGACATACATGAGGTTAAGCGTGGAAGTGGTGAAATTGTAGAGCGAACTGCAACATAAATTCTCATTTTTGTGTTATTTTCAATAAAATACTTTCAATTCATTTTATTGATGCTATAATAGTTATATATACAATTGGTACATTTATATAAGCAAAGGGGATAATTTTATGGAAAAAACAGAAAAAGTAACTCTTATCCATTCTATTTCTTTTAAAATTCTGATACTTGTTGTGTGTATTGTTGCTTATTCATTGGTTGGAAGTGTACTTAGTGCGACTTCACAAAGCAGAAAAATTGTAGAGGAAACGAATGAAAACTACATTCTAAGCCTTGCAGAGCAGGGTGCACAGACAATCGGTAATATACCATCCGAGCTGATGAGTAACGGAGAATATCTAAGTGTCATGCAGGGGATTGAAATGAAAGGAATAGATTCCGCCTATGCCTATCTGGTAGATGCAGACGGTACGATGCTCTACCATCCTACAGCTGAAAAAATCGGACAGCCGATAGAGAATTCTGTGATTAAAGGTGTCGTGTCAGATCTTCAGGCTGGAAAGATTCCTGAGAATGCAATTGTGGAATATGATTATAAAGGGGCGACCAAGTACGCTGGGTATGCGATTACCAGCAATAAAATGATCGTGGTAGTGACAGCAGATAAGGGTGAGATAATCGCTCCTATAAACAGTATGACGCAATCTATGGGAGTCGTTGCCATAGCAACACTGATCGAATGTCTGATTGCCGGATATATTGTGAGCTTGTTTATCTGTAGACCAATTAAGAGACTGACGCAGATTATTGAGAAGACAGCCCGATTTGACTTTACACCGAATCCGGATTCCAAGAAATTGAAAGACAGAAAAGATGAGACGGGGCACATGGCAAGAAAAATACATGATATGCGTAAGAATCTGCGGGGCATGGTTGCTGACATTAATGGGGTAAGTGGACAGATTACCGAGAGTGTAAATGGATTAAAGCAGATAAGCGATACCATCAACAATATGTGTACGGACAATTCAGCTACGACGCAGCAGCTTGCCGCAGGCATGGAAGAGACGGCTGCTACGACCATTTCCATCAATGAAAGTGTGCAGGGAATGAAGAAGGATGCCAATGCAATCACGGATATGGCACAAAAAGGAGCAGATGCGTCGAATGAAGTCATGGAGCGTGCCAAGAATCTGGGTGCTAAGACAGAGCAGGCAACCAACCGGACAATGGACATGTATCAGAGTGTGAAGGAGAAATCGCAGAAAGCAATCGAAGGCTCTAAGGCTGTTGATAAGATTAATGCACTGTCCGACACAATTATGGAAATCTCGTCCCAGACAGGACTCTTGGCATTAAATGCAAGCATTGAAGCAGCCAGGGCCGGAGAAGCAGGTAAAGGCTTTGCGGTAGTAGCAACAGAAATCGGAAGCCTGGCGGACCAGACATCGAAAGCAATCGCGAATATCGGAACAATTGTGCAGGAGGTCAATGTTGCAGTCAGCAATATGACAGAATGCATGGAAGAAACGACGGAATTCCTTGAGAAAACAGTAATCGGTGATTATAAAGAATTTAAGGAAGTCAGTGTACAGTACCAGTCAGATGCAGATTCTTATGGAAATAATATGAATGAAGTAAAGGATGCCGTGAAACGGCTGTCTGCGCTGATTGATTCATCGGCAAAGGCACTGGATGGTATCAAGGATACTGTAAATGAGTCTGCTGCCGGCGTAACAGATATTGCGGAAAAGACGAGCAATATGGTTGAAAAGGCAAGTGAGACAAATGATATGGTTGCTGAATGTTATGGATGTGCAGACAACCTGAAAGGTATTGTGGATCAATTTATTTTACAGTAGATGTGTACAATTACATGAAATAAAAAATCTCCTGCATATGCTGGTAAAGCATCTGCAGGAGATTTTTATGTGAATTTAAACAGATTCATCGATAATGGCACCTGCCACAGCTTCGGAAGCCTGTGCTGTGTTCTGTACAGTTTCCGCAGACGTTTCTGTCTTGTCCGTTACAGTACCATCAGGTGTCGTGGTTGTCTTTTCATCTTTTTCCAACAATTTGTCAAGCACGGAATTTTTGATTTTGGATGAATAGGGTTTATGCTCTAACAGTTCATCCAGTACCGAATTCTTGATGGAGGCACCGGTCTTGTTGCCGTTCTTGTCATAGGTGTAGGCGTTTGCGTTCTTTTTGGAAGAATCCGTCTTGTCGGATGAGGTTGTCTTGTCACTTTCGGAAGAGCTTGATTTGAGCTCATTGACATATGATTTCATCAGCTTCTTGTAGACGCCTGACTTGATCATTGAGGCATCGCCAAGACTGCTGTATACATTGCTAAACGGCGAGTTACCTGTATTTAATGAAGTATTGAAAAAACTGTTTATGGAAGAAGATGTCCATGAAATGTTTGCCATACTGATCACTCCTTTGAATAAATGATAAAATCGCATCCCTGCAACTATATTTTATCATAATATCGGCAGATTGTGTGAAAAAATTTAGAAGGAAATCGTTACTGTTCAGACAGGACTTAGCATTTACTGCTAAGTCCGTGATAAAACGTAATGTAGCCAAGTAAAAATCCATTTGCGAAGCAAATTTTGCATGGATTTTTACTCGTTACTGGAGCGGAGTGAACAGTAACAGGATATCAAAAAAGATGCTCCATAAAAATGAAGCATCTTTTAAAAACGTTATTTCTTAAATCCGGCTCTCTTTCTGAGCGTAGGATCAAGGATCTTTTTGCGGATACGCAGATGCTCAGGAGTGACCTCCAGAAGCTCGTCTGTATCGATAAAGTCAAGCGCCTGCTCAAGACTTAAGATCTTAGGCGGTGTCAGGCGCAGTGCCTCATCAGCACTTGAGGAACGGGTATTGGTGAGCTGCTTTTTCTTGCAGACATTCAGCTCGATATCCTCGCCTTTACCATTCTGGCCGACAATCATACCGGAGTAGACCTTTTCGCCCGGTCCGATAAACAGTGTACCGCGCTCCTGTGCATTGTACAGACCATAGGTGATTGCCTCACCTGCTTCAAAGGCGATCAGAGAGCCCTGCTTGCGGTACTGGATATCGCCCTTATAAGGACCATAACCGTCAAAAATGGTGTTCAGGATACCGTTACCTTTCGTGTCTGTCATAAACTCACCACGATAGCCGATCAGACCGCGTGACGGAATCGAGAACTCAAGACGGGCATAACCGCCACTTGCTTTTCCCATGTTCTGAAGCTCGCCCTTTCTCTGGCTGAGTTTCTCGATGACCGTACCGGAAAATTCCTCTGGTACGTCGACATAGGCAAGCTCCATAGGCTCAAGCCTTTTTCCATTCTCGTCTGTCTTGTAGAGTACTTCGGCTTTGCTGACGGCAAACTCATAACCTTCACGGCGCATGTTCTCGATCAATACGGACAAATGAAGCTCACCACGTCCGGATACCTTGAAGGAATCAGCATTTTCCGTCTCTTCGACACGAAGTGACACGTCGGTGTTAAGCTCACGGAACAGTCTGTCGCGCAGATGGCGGCTGGTGACATACTTGCCTTCCTGACCTGCAAGCGGAGAATCGTTTACGATAAACTGCATGGCAATGGTAGGCTCACTGATTTTCTGGAATGGAATCGGAACGACATTGTCTACTGAACAGAGTGTATCGCCGATGTGGATATCTGAGATACCGGAGATGGCAACGATAGAACCGATGCCGGCTTCCTTTACTTCTACCTTATTTAATCCATCAAATTCATAGAGCTTGCTGACCTTTACTTTCTTTTGCTTGTCAGGCTCGTGGTGGTTGCAGATCATAACCTCCTGGTTGACCTTGATCGTGCCATTGTCAACCTTTCCGACACCGATACGGCCGACGTATTCATTGTAGTCGATTGTACTGATGAGTACCTGGGTACCTGCATCGGGATCTCCTTCAGGAGCAGGGATATAGTCAAGAATTGTTTCAAACAGTGGTGTCATATCAACACCTGTCTCGCCTTCATCTAAGGAAGCGATACCTGCCTTAGCGGAAGCAAATACAAACGGGCAGTCAAGCTGTGAATCATCAGCATCCAATTCTAAGAACAGCTCTAATACTTCGTCAACGACTTCAGAAGCACGCGCTTCAGGGCGGTCGATTTTATTGATACATACGATAACAGGGAGCTTCAGCTCCAGTGCTTTTCTGAGCACGAACTTGGTCTGTGGCATGGCACCCTCAAAGGCATCTACCACAAGGATAACGCCATTTACCATTTTCAGTACACGTTCCACTTCGCCACCAAAGTCAGGATGACCCGGGGTGTCAATGATATTGATCTTTGTGCCCTTATACATGACCGCTGTGTTTTTTGATAAGATCGTGATACCGCGCTCTCGCTCGATGTCATTGGAATCCATGACACGTTCAGCCACTTCCTGATTTTCACGGAATACACCGCTTTGCTTTAACAGCTCATCTACAAGAGTAGTCTTGCCATGGTCAACATGGGCGATAATGGCTACGTTTCTGACATCTTCTCTTTTCTGTATCATATTAAGTTACCTTGCCTTTCTAAAACCTGCCGACGAAGCAGGTACAATACAATAACAAACGTCTAAAAGTCTTCAAAACTGTAATAGTATATCATTTGCAAATGCTTTTTGCAACTCTCTGAAAAGATTTCTACGGCATTTCACAAAAAACAGCCAAAATGGATAGGTATCCTTGTCGAATGTTACGATATCCTGTAAAACCATCGGACAAATAGGAAATTGTTGCGATATTTCAAGCTTTATTTACTGTATAAATTATCATATGATATAAACACAAGAATGAAGGGAGAATGAAAAAATGCAAGAAACAATCAAGACAAAAAATGGATATCGTGAGCAGGTCATTGAAAACAATCAGGTAACGATCATGGGCGAAATTGTCAGTGAGTTCTCGTTTAGCCATGAGATTTTCGGCGAGGGCTTCTATATGGTAAGTATTCAGGTGGCAAGATTGTCGGAATCCATGGATATCATACCGGTAATGATTTCAGAGAGACTGCTTGATGTAAATGAAGATTATAGAGGCATGATGGTCGTGGTGAATGGACAGTTTCGATCCTATAACAGACATGAGGAGCACAAAAACAAGCTGGTTCTTTCTGTATTTGCAAGAGAGGTAGAATTTGTAGAGGAGATCAGTGAGAATATCAAAACGAATCAGATCTTTCTTGATGGATATGTCTGCAAGGAACCGATCTATAGAAAGACTCCACTTGGCCGTGAAATTGCAGACCTTTTGCTTGCCGTTAACCGTCCATATGGAAAGTCAGACTATATTCCCTGCATTTGCTGGGGAAGAAATGCCCGCTATGCATCCGGTTTTGAGATTGGAGAGCGCTGTCTCGTATGGGGACGGATCCAGTCGCGGGAATACATGAAAAAACTTTCAGAGGATGAGCTTGAGAAGCGGATTGCCTATGAAGTTTCGGTCAGCAAGCTGGAACTTCCGGACGACGGGGCAGAATAAATACCAGGGGCTGAAAAAAGTTGCAAAATCCTATGTACTATGCTATGATGTTTGAAACTATAGATAGTTTGCAATGACAGGTATAGGAAAGGGCAACGTAACGCAGCGGTTACAGGGCATGAGGTATAAATTAATGGAAAAGGGATTGGTACAGGTATACAGTGGTGAAGGACACGGTAAAACTGCAGCGGCACTTGGAACTGCCATTCAGATGGCAAGTACGGGTAAACAAGTGGTAATCATTAATTTCCTGAAGGGCAACCAGAGTGAGGAGTTTCTCAAGAGAATGGAGCCGGAGATCAAGATCTTCCGTTTCGAAAAGAGTGAGGAGGAATTTGCGCAGCTTTCAGATGAGCGTAAGCAGGAAGAAATCCACAACATCAAAAATGGTCTGAATTTTGCCAAAAAGGTGCTGACGACGGGTGAATGCAGCCTGCTGATTCTGGATGAAGTGCTTGGCCTGATTGACAATGGAATCATTACCATTGAGGATTTAAGCCATATTTTGGAAGCAAAAGCGGAGGATGTCAGTATTATTCTGACAGGAATCAAACTCAATGATGCAGTCTGTCAGCTGGCTGATGAGATTTTTGAGATTGAAGAAGTGAAATACAAAATATACTGATTTGGAAACAAAGGAGCCAATTTGTGCTCCTTTGTTGTTTTTTAGAGTTGACAGTCTATTCATTAGGCTATATAATTAAATGACATAAAGAGAATTGAGATAGAGGTTGCGTTTCTTATGAGTACCCTTTATGAGATGTCAGGCATCGATGAGGAGAGGGGAAAGGAATGAACGCCGAAAGCAGAAGTTTCCTGAGAGCTTTTGCTTGGGCATGCGGTTAATAGCCGTATGACTGTCATCAACAGATGGAGAGCTATCATTCATTTTTGACCTGATCCGGAAAGTGTCCGGGCATGGTGATATGTGAGTATATGATGCCGACTGTCTATTGATTAGATGATCGGTCTTTTTCTTTTCAATCATTTATTTTAAGGAGGACAAAATTATGTCGATATTTACAGGAGCTGGCGTTGCAATCGTGACACCAATGAAAGCAAACGGAGAAGTAAACTACGAGGCATTTGCAAAACTGATCGAGTTTCAGATCGCAAACAAGACAGATGCCATTATTGTCTGTGGTACAACAGGCGAGGCATCTACACTGACACATGAGGAGCATCTTGACTGTATCCGTTTCTGTGTAAAGCAGGTGAACAAGAGAATTCCGGTTATCGCAGGAACAGGCTCGAACTGCACAAACACAGCAATTTATCTCTCACAGGAAGCAGAGAAGGCTGGCGTTGATGGTCTCCTTTTAGTGACTCCATACTACAACAAGGCAACACAGAATGGTCTGTATGAGCACTTCAAGATGATTGCAGATTCTGTCAAGGTACCAGCCATCCTTTACAATATACCAGGCAGAACAGGCTGTGGCATGACACCTGAGACAATCGTACGTCTCTGCAAAGAGGTTGAGAACATTGTCGGCGTCAAGGAAGCAAGCGGAAACATTTCACAGGTTGCAAAGATTATGGCTCTGGCTGATGGCTGTGTCGATCTTTACTCCGGAAACGATGACCAGATTGTACCAATTCTTTCTCTTGGCGGAAAGGGAGTCATTTCCGTTCTCTCAAATATTGCACCGGAGCAGACACACAACATTTGTCAGCTCTACTTTGATGGCAATGTAACAGAGAGCTGCAAGGAACAGTTGCGTGCACTCAATCTGATCGATGCACTGTTCTGTGAGGTCAATCCGATTCCTGTTAAAAAGGCGCTGAATCTCAACGGCATGGAGGGTGGTCCGCTTAGAAGACCTCTTACAGAAATGGAGGAGGCAAATGCCGCAAGACTTGAAAAAGCGATGAAGGATTACGGTGTTTTGTAGATTGTAGGATTAAGACAAGGAAAGGATACACAAAAAGATGACAAGAGTTATAATGCATGGCTGTAATGGAAAAATGGGTCAGATGATCACAGGCATCATCGCGGCAGACCCGGAGATTGAGATCGTGGCGGGTGTCGATGCGTCAGATCATATTAAGAATACGTATCCTGTATTTAAGAGCATTGCGGAGTGCGATATCACTGCAGATGCAGTGATTGACTTCTGTGTGGCACAGGCGGTTGATGGCCTGCTTGATTACTGTGTGGAAAAGCAGGTACCGTGTGTGCTTTGTACGACTGGTCTCTCAGAGGCACAGCTTGCTCATGTTGAGGAGGCATCCAAAAAGGTCGCAGTGCTGAAGTCTGCCAATATGTCACTTGGCGTCAACATGCTCCTGAAGCTGTTAAAAGAGGCGGCAAAGATTCTGGTACCGGCAGGTTTTGATATTGAAATTGTGGAAAAGCATCACAATCTCAAAGTGGATGCGCCAAGTGGTACGGCACTGGCGCTTGCTGACAGCATCAATGAGGAATTTGACAATGAATACGAGTATGTCTATGACAGAAGCCAGGTGAGACAGAAACGTACCGATAAGGAAATCGGCATCAGCGCAGTCAGAGGCGGCACGATTGTGGGCGATCATGATGTCATATTTGCAGGTGAGGATGAAGTCATCACGTTTTCTCACAGAGCTTATTCCAAGGCACTTTTTGGAAAGGGTGCAGTGCAGGCTGCCAAATTCTTAAAGGGCAAGCCGGCCGGCAGATACGATATGAAGGACGTCATCTAAAATTGCGGAGGCTTCAATGGAATTCAGACCATGTATTGATATACACAACGGACAGGTAAAACAGATTGTCGGAAGTTCCCTTGTGGATCAAAATGATCAGGCAAAGGAAAATTTCGTAGCCGCAAAGGGTGCGGATTACTATGCAGCGCTTTACAGGGAAAATGGGATTAAGGGAGGACATATTATCCTGCTCAATCCCGCTTCCAGTGATTATTATGAGGCAACAAAGGCCCAGGCACTCAAAGCGCTTGCAGCGTATCCGGGCGGTCTGCAGATCGGTGGCGGAGTGAATGCTGCCAATGCCATGGAGTATCTTAAGGCAGGTGCGTCTCATGTGATCGTGACTTCTTATGTGTTTCAGGATGGACACATCAACATGGAGCATTTGAAAGAGATGTATGATGCTGTGGGTAAGGAACATCTGGTGCTTGACCTTAGCTGTCGCATGAAGGATGGCAGGTACTATATCGTCACAGACCGTTGGCAGAAATTTACGGATGAAGTTGTCTGTGATGAGACACTTGACATGCTGATGGAATACTGTGATGAATTTCTCATCCATGCTGTTGATGTGGAGGGAAAAAGCCAGGGCATTGAAAGAACACTGGTAGAGCAGCTCGGAAAGTGGTGTGGCAGACCGGGAAAGATTCCTGTCACTTATGCCGGTGGTGTACATTGCTATGAGGATATTGATTTGCTCAAAGAACTTGGAAAAGGCAGGATTCATGTGACGATCGGAAGTGCACTTGACCTTTTTGGCGGTAATCTGGCATTTCAGGAGATTCTTAATAGAATTAATTAAAAAAACGCTTCGTGAATGAAAATTCACGAAGCGTTTTGGTTTCCCATAGTAAACTTAATCCCGTAAAACAATAGCTGATTTCAAATACAACATTTATATGATATTAGAAAGGCACATCGAAAACCAGATTAATTGAGCTATAAGGAATCTTATAATTTGGTTACATTAACTGCCTGAGGTCCCTTTTCGCCATTTACGATTTCGAACTCTACGTTAGCACCCTCGTCTAATGACTTGAAGCCTTCCATTAAGAGTCCTGAGTAATGTACGAATACATCATTTCCTGCTTCGTCAGAGATGAAGCCGTAACCCTTCTGATTGTTGAACCATTTTACTGTACCTTTGTTCATGTTAGATACCTCCAAAATATATTAAATATTATAGGCGCAAAAACTCACGATACTCCCTACAACATCTATAGAATATCATAAGAATTCAAAAAAGTAAATACATTATGTCAACGTTTTTTGGATTTTTCAGACTTCTTTAGAAATAATCACTGGGATGATAAATAAAAAAAAGTGTTCATTTTGTATATCTTGTGGTAGAATGGTATTAATTTCATGGTAAATTGTGGTATGGAGGTGTATCTTTTTGGAAAATAAGGAAGGAATCGTAAAGAGAATGAAAGACAGAATCCGGGAGATAATTGATCAGAGTGAAAGGGTCAAATACAATGTACTTTTGGTACCAGACCAGGATTCGAAAGCGGTAAAGCATTTTACGATGAAACTTGATGTGATTATCCTTTTTTGTATAGCAGCAGCATTTCTGATCATAGCGTCATTGGCGTATTGTGTCATCGTCACAAGCGAATTGAACAACGCAAACAATAATACTTTGACATTAAAGACGCAGGTGGATACGCTTACACAGCAAAATACCGAGCTGACGACGGAAAACGAAGTGCTTCTCGAAAAGGTCGCGATTCTGAGCGATACGGTAAATGATAAGGTACAGAAAGAGGAGGAGCGTGAGGCAGAAATTGTCAAGAGCTATATTCCTACAGGCTTTCCGCTAAAAGGAACAGCATCGTATAATGAGGAAGAAACAACGCTCGAAGGAAATCCCATTGCACTATTCCAGGCATCACAGGGAACGAGTGTGATTGCTACGGCAAATGGAAAGGTTTCTTCGATCGCAGGTGATGCGACATCAGGATATATCATTATGATTGATCATGGCAATGGTTATTTTTCTGTGTATCGGAATGGCTCTGAGCCAAAGGTAAAAGAAGGCGACGAAGTGACGAGCGATACAGAACTTTACCAGATTGGAAGAGGCCATGAGGAGCTTGGATATCAGATCATCGAAAATGATTCCTATATCGATCCTCTTGGACTTATGGAAATCTATGGATAAAAAATGAGTAGGCAAACTCACTTGTGGAGCTGCCTACTCATTTTTTAAATCACTGCTATTTGCAAGCCGTTCAAAGATCAGTTCATAGCCGTCACTGCCATAGTTCAGGGAACGGTTTACGCGGCTGATCGTAGCCGTTGAGGCACCTGTTTTTTCTGCAATCTCCAGATATGTCTTGTGATCGCGCAGCATCGTGGCAACTTCAAAGCGCTGTGAAAGAGAAAGAAGTTCGTTGACAGTACACAGATCTTCAAGGAAATTGTAGCTTTCCTCTCTTGTTTTGAGGCATAGGAGTGCATCGATGAGATGGTCAACTGCTTCGGTTTTTATTTTCTTATTCATAAGTATTCCTCCATGAATCTGTAACGACGGGAGTACAGAGTAGTTACAGACTGTATTGCGTTATTGCTTTAGTGCTGTAAAATTTTACAGTTTTAAATATTGTAACATATTTGGAGGATATTGTAAATGTAAGAATGTTACGTTCAGTTTTCACATTGAAAGACGGACGAAGGATAACCGTCCGAACGCCAATAATTGTTATGAAAAATCCACAATATCAACTGCTAAGTCTTGATAAGTAGTATTGAATACTATATAATGATACCGAAGTACGGAGCAATCCGTAGGTATCATTATGACATAGAAGATGATATGAAAGATATGAAAGGCATGGTAGGTCATATGCAGATAGACACGAAGGAACTATTAAACAGCATCATGGAGCGTTTTGACAGGATCCATTATGTGAAGCTTGAGGATATACCAAATATTGACCTGTATATGGATCAGGTCACAACGTTTATGGACAAAAATCTTCGTAGGAGCTCAAGACATCCCGGGGAAGACAAGGTCATGACAAAGACGATGATCAATAATTATGCGAAAAACGATCTTCTTCCGCCGCCTGTCAAAAAGAAATATACCAAGGAGCATATGCTTGTATTGATCTTTATCTATTATTATAAGGAAATTCTCTCAATCAGTGATATACAAGCACTGTTAGGACCCGTCACGGAAAAGTTCTTCCATACGGAGGATGACTTTAACATACAGTCGATTTATGAAGAAGTATTCAGTGTCGGGTATGACCAGATCGATGCATTGAAGCAGCATGTGAAGGAAGAGTATGAGCAGGCAATGGGAACCTTTGAGGATGCGCCCGAAGAAAACAAAGATTTTCTAAAACTGTTTTCTTTTATCTGCTTTCTGAGCTTTGATGTATATATGAAAAAAATGATGATACAGAAGCTGATCGATGAGATCAAGACAGGTGAGAGCCAGAAAGAAGAAACCAAAGATACAAAATAAAAAAGATAACAGTAATCTATTGAAATAATCTGACAATAGGTTTATAATGTGAGGGATAAGTGGAAAGGAGGTATTCTATGGGTATTTCAGGAATTACAGGCTTTTCAGGGTTCGGTAATTACAGAATTTCTTCCATACATGGCAATCCCTATAGTATGAATCCGGTACAGCGTGTAGAGTACAATAGCAGGCAGTCAGGAAAGCCGCTTGTGATCGCCTCTGAGGATCAGCAGGATGATCTGTATGTCAAAGATTATGGCTCGCTTGAGGCTCCCAAAAGTACGGCGACTGGTGATTTTGCCGAGATGCTGAGTATTCAGGAGAGCATGCTTTCACAGGAGAATGATTCACAGGAGAACGGACAGGATTCCTATGCGTCATATCTGAAGGATACCATCGGTGTGATGGGATTCCAGAATGGACTGCGAGATAAGCTCAACAGCAGCATGTATATGTAAAAATGAGGACAGGGGGGAGCAAAAGACCTTCTGTCTTTTTTTGGAAAGGATATTTGACATTGTATACAGATTGGGTTATGCTTAAGGTATATAGGAGGTGTTTGGTATGACGTATGAAGAAATCGTAGAAAAAGTTCGAAATGATTATGAGAATGCGGATGCAAGAGCTATTTTTGAGCATATTGCCATTCAGTTCAACATCAAGGGCGAAGGTGCCGGCATTTTCTATATTGAAGTAGCTGACAGAAATGTCTGCGTGGAACCATATGATTATTATGATAAAGACGCTTTGGTCGAGATCTCCTCGGAAGCAGTGATTGGCCTGTCTGATGGAACAATGACGCTTGAGGAAGTCCTGGAAAAAGGACTGATCAAGGAATACGGAAATATCGAGAAGCTCAAGAAACTGCATAAAATTGTATTTAAGAGAGATATTTTCTGGTAATATTTTGAAAGGAATCCCTGTTTGGCTGAAATGGCTGGGCAGGGATTTTTATTGATTTGATGGATGCTGGATGGTAAAATTATAAGTATCAATCGAAATCGGCAGTGACAGTGGGACCCGAGAAAAGAAATAAAGATAAGAAATAAAGTAACTAAGAAGGTATTGAATAGTTACGAAACAAAAGATATGGAGGAAACTGTGAAGAGGGAAAAAATGTTGATTGCACTGTTCTTATCAGTGCTGGCAGTGACGCTTGGTGTCATAATATACATGAATGCAGATCAAGGCGAGCAGGCGAACGTAGAGATACAGGATCAAAGCTATGCTGTGGTACAGGAAGGTGAAGAGCAAAGTACTGTACAAAATGAGTTTCCAACGCTTCCGGACACCAATGGTGATACATATCACAATATTTTTGGGGAAGAATGTACGGAGCCTTCCAGAGATTATGAATATGTTGCGGGTACAGTTGATTATTATAAACCGGACAAGTTCATACCGGAAATTTATGAGGAGGGGGATGAATACGTTTATCAGCCTCCCGAGATTCAGTTGATTCAGGATGAGAATGATGAGCGTAATTCATCACAATCGAATACAGACCGGTCAAAGGCAATCATCATTGATACGGATTTTGCCTCTGATGCGGATGATCCAATGGCAATCAGGCTTGCACTCTGTTTTCAGGATATGGATATGCTTGAGGTGCGGGGAATCGCGCTCTCTACTACCTATTCGCGTTCGCCGCTGGCAGTTCATGCGCTGTGCAAATATGACGGATATGGCAATATTCCGGTGGCAATGGACACATCAGGAAACGGTGTGCAGGTGCATACGAACTATGTCGATGTCATGTACGAATGGCCTAAGAACAGAGATGATTATGAGCAGCCTGTCAAGATGTACCGAAGGTTGCTTGCAGAGTCTGAGGGGAAAGTGAATATCATAACACTCGGCTTTTTGCAGAACATCCAGAATCTGATGAACAGTGGTGCGGATCAATACTCGCCGCTGACCGGAGCAGAACTGATCCGGGAGAAGGTCGATACTCTGTACGTGGTCGGCGGAAGCGACAACGGGCGTCCAAGCTTTAACTTTTACTGGACCGGCGAAAAGGTCATCAATGCCGCTAAGGCAGTAACCAAAGGATTCCCTGCAAGAGTCGTGTACTTATCTTCGGATTTGAGCTTTGATACGTTTTGTGGACAGTTCTACCAGAATGAAGACAGGAAGGGCAGGGACATCATGACGAAAGTCCTCGCAGCCAATTCGCAGGCCGGCGGTGTGGTGGCATGGGATGTCTTTTCCATGTGGTGCGCAGTGCAGGAGATTCATGGGAATCTGGAAAACTGCCATCTGTCGCTGGAGGAAGGAAACTGGTATGTGAGCGATACAGGGGCAACAAAATGGACAAGTGATGGTATCCCGGAACGCTACAGACTGGTAAAGGGCATGGATGGTGCCAATTATAACGAGTATCTGAACGGGGTTTTATACAAAAAGTTCAAAACGACATTAGGGGAGTAAAAAATGCAAGCCGTTTCGGCTTGCATTTTTTATGAGTGCGCCTATCAGCGCACGATTTCTTCTTTGGGCGTCAGTGTCAGGTAGCTCTTGAACACATAGCCATCAACATCGCCATATTTTAAGAGTACCCATTCATCACCGATCGATATGACATCGCCTGTGGTTCCCGGACGCATAAAGCTGATGATCTCGTAATCCAAAGATGGACCGTTGCGGATAAACAGACGACCTGTGCTGTGTGAAGCAGTATAGGTGTAGTCGGGCTCAGCCACATCAGTACCCTGATCGGTAGATACTTCCGCTGAAGCTTCGGCAGACTGCTCTGCGGATAACGCTGTACTGGCTTCGGCTTCAGCCGAAGTCAGCGATGCCTTCAACGCCGGTCCAACGAGCCAGACGGACGGAGGAGGAGACCAGGAATGCGGTCTGACCGCCCTGGAAGTTCTTATCAGCATTGCCGTGCTGGTCAACGGGCATCAGACCATTAGCGGTCAGCTTCTGCCAGAAGTCAGCAACTTCCTTAGCGCCTTCGCCGTTGTAAACGGGCTCGACTTCGTCGCCGTCAACAACAACGATTTCGTTGCCGTTCTGTGCCAGCATGCTCTTGAACAGCCATGCGACGTCGTTGACGTCGAAGCCAAATGCAGCGCCGCCGTCAGCAACGCACTTCTCAGCCATTGCGTACAGCTCGTCCCAAGTCTTGGGAGGATTGTTCTCCAGGTCCAGGCCAGCCTTAGCAGCGATGTCCTTGTTGTAGTACAGGACGGGGACAGAGATGCCGTAGGGCAGTGCGCAGACGCGGCCCTGCCACTTTGCGTATTCCCAAACGCCGTCAAAGATGCCGTCAGCGTCGAAAGCGGGGTCCTGAATCAGGCCTTCGATGGTGTAGTCACCACGGTCACCGGTGAACATGGGAGCAGCGGTGGTCAGAGCAACATCGGGAGCGGTGTTGGTCAGCAGGTTTGCAGAGATCTTGTTAGCAGCGTCAGCGTAAGAACCAGCGTAGGACAGCTCGA
>JAFOYD010000102.1 GCA_017391545.1 Lachnospiraceae bacterium | reverse complement strand
TTCACGTAGGAGCATTTTGTGACGATAGATCGTTGCATGACATTTAGGAGGAAAAGACATGTTGAATTACAAACGATATAAGAAGAATCCGGTAGTGGATTATCCGGAGAGAGAATGGCCGAATAAGGAGATTGAGAAGGCGCCGGTTTGGTGCAGCGTTGATTTGAGAGACGGCAATCAGGCGTTAATCGATCCGATGGTAGTAGATGAAAAGATTGAGTTTTTTCAGTATTTGGTAAATATGGGATTTAAGGAAATCGAGGTGGGATTTCCAGCAGCAAGTCAGATCGAATTTGATTTTCTTCGTCAATTGATCGAGCGGCATATGATACCGGATGATGTTCGTGTGCAAGTGCTTACTCAGTGTAGAGAAGAACTGATCAACAGAACCTTTGAGGCGATTGAGGGATGTAAGCAGGCGATTGTTCATATATACAATTCAACTTCCACACTCCAAAGAGATGTTGTATTCCATATGGACAGGGAACAGATCAAGGAAATTGCCATTCAGGGAACGAAAATGGTGAAAGAAAGAGCTGCAAAATTTCCTGGAAAGATCATCCTTGAGTATTCGCCGGAAAGCTTTACGGGAACGGAACTTGACTTTGCACTTGATATCTGCACTGCAGTGCAGGAGACATGGGGCGCCACAAAAGAGAACCCGATTATTATCAACCTGCCGTCAACGGTCGAGATGAATACGCCGAATGTATATGCAGACCAGATTGAGTGGATGAACAAACACTTTCAGAACAGAGAGAGCATCATCTTAAGTGTTCATCCTCACAATGACAGAGGAACCGGTGTGGCTTCAGCTGAGCTTTCCATACTTGCGGGAGCAGACAGAGTCGAGGGTACATTGTTTGGAAATGGCGAGAGAACAGGTAATGTCGACATTCTAAACATTGCCTACAATATGTTCTCACAGGGAATTGACCCGGAGCTGAAGATTGAGAAAATCAATGAAATCATAGAAATCTATGAAAGATGTGTCAAGATGCCGATTCATCCGAGACATCCATATGCAGGAAAGCTTGTGTTCACTGCGTTTAGCGGTTCTCATCAGGATGCCATCAACAAGGGTGTCCAGGCGATGAAGGAACGTGGCAATGAGTTCTGGCAGGTGCCCTATCTTCCAATCGATCCGGCTGATATCGGACGTGAATATGAACCGATTGTCCGCATTAACTCACAGTCCGGCAAGGGCGGTGTGACATTTGTCATGGATACTTACTTTGGATTTAAACTTCCAAAGGGTATGCATAAGGAGTTTGCAAATGTTATCCAGAAGCTTTCCGAAACACAGGGTGAGGTATCACCGGAGCAGATCATGGACAAGTTCCGGGAGTGCTATCTTGACCAGAAGGAACCGCTGCATTTCAGGAAGCTTCGTGTAGAAGACCTGTCCGATGCGTCGGAATCAGAGTTCGATACGCTGGTTGAGGTCATTTACACAGACCATGGAGTGGAAAAGAGCTTTCAGGCAAAAGGAAATGGTCCGATTGATGCAGTTCAGCGTGGATTGCAGCAAGTTCTGGATGTGCGGATCAAGGTGCTTGACTATGAGGAGCATGCACTTCAAAGTGGTTCCAATTCACAGGCAGCAGCATATATTCACATGCTTGATTCCAATGAAGGTACTGTTACCTACGGTGTGGGCGTAAGCTCAAATATCACGAGAGCATCCGTGAGAGCACTGTTCTCTGCTGTGAATAGACTTGGCCTTGGTGAGAAAAAATAAGAATGAAAGGATAAGGTAACATGAAGAAGTTAATCGTGACGGGCTGTAACGGTCAGCTAGGGCGTGCCATCAATAAAATATATGACAACAGTACTGAGTATGAGTGCGTCAATACAGATGTGGGTGAGCTTGATATCACCGACATTGATGCGGTAAACAAATTTGTCGGCGAGGTGAAGCCATATGCGATCATAAATTGTGCAGCACACACCAATGTAAACGGCTGTGAGACAGATGTTGATAATGCATATCGCATCAATGCCATTGGTCCCAGAAATTTAAGTATCGCGGCTACAAGATACCATGCAAAGCTGATGCATATTTCGACTGATTATGTGTTTGACGGACATGCAAATACTCCTTATACCGAGTTTGATACACCCGATCCAAAGGCAGTATACGGAAAGACAAAGCTTGCAGGTGAAAACTTTGTGAAGGAATTTGCAAAAGAGTATTTTATTATTCGTACTGCGTGGCTTTACGGTGACGGTAAGAATTTCGTAAAGACAATGCTTGGACTGTCACAGAATCATGATAAGGTTACTGTGGTCGGAGATCAGTTCGGCTCACCGACAAGTGCTGATGAGCTTGCAAAGGCAATGGCGTATCTGCTTCCGACAGATAACTTCGGACTGTTTCATGGTACTTGCGAGGGAATTACGAACTGGGCTGATTTTACACGGGAAATATACAGACTTGCCGGAAAGTCCACTGTTGTTGAGACTGTGACAACAGAGCAGTATGATAAGAATGTCAATGGAATCGTTGCACCAAGACCGTCCTATTCGGTGCTTGAGAACTATATGCTGAAGCTTACGACGAATCATATGTTTGCAGACTGGGAAAAGGCAATTGCGGAATATATCAAGGAAATCTAAAAAACTTGTCATATTGGCAAAGTATGTGTATACTTATAACGAAAGTAATAGGTTACTACAATTTATGTGTATTGGAAAGGATATAGGTAGTTTATGAATAATATTGCATTAATCACAGGTATCACAGGACAGGATGGCTCTTATCTTGCAGAGTTTCTGTTGGAGAAGGGATATGAAGTACATGGACTGATCAGAAGGCACAGTATATCAAATACGATGCGTATTGATCATCTCATTCATTCTGATTATTACAAGGTTAAGTTTTTCCTGCATTTTGCAGATACTACAGATTCCTCAAATCTGATGAGAATCATCGGTGAGATCAGACCGACAGAGGTGTACAACCTTGCGGCACAGTCTCATGTAGGTGTGTCTTTTGAAGTGCCTGAATACACTGCTGATGCTACTGGTGTGAGCACACTAAAGCTTCTTGAGGCAATCCGTGTAAACGGTGGAAACTGCAGATATTATCAGGCTTCTACATCAGAGCTTTTTGGCGGGCTTCCGGAGACTGCACCGCAGAGCGAGGCGACTCCGTTCTATCCAAAGAGTCCTTATGGTGTCGCAAAGCTTTACTCTTACTGGATCACTGTAAACTATAGAGAGTCTTACAATATGTTTGCATGTAATGGTATTTTATTCAATCATGAATCGCCAAGGCGTGGTGAGAATTTCGTTACCAGAAAAATAACACTTGCAATCGCAAATATTATTGCCGGAAAACAGGAGAAGCTCTCTCTTGGAAATATGAATGCAAAGAGAGACTGGGGATTTGCCGGAGACTATGTAGAGGGTATGTGGCTGATGCTGCAGCAACAGGCTCCCGGAGATTACGTGCTTGCAACAAATGAGACGCACACTGTTCGCCAGTTCGTGGAAGCAGCATTTGCAGAGCTTGGTATCAAGATCCGCTGGGAGGGCGAAGGTGTCAACGAGAAGGGATATGATGCAGAGACTGGAAAACTTCTTGTCGATGTAAACCCTGAATTTTATCGTCCGGCTGAGGTTGAGTTCCTCTGGGGAAATGCTGCAAAGGCAGAGAAGGAACTTGGCTGGAAGAGAAAAGTTGACTTTAAGCACCTGGTAGCAATGATGATGGACGCTGATTTAAAGGAAATTGCAGGAATGTCATGTGCACAATACAAAGCGCAAAGAAATTCTAAATCAGCAAAAGACGCTGAATAATCATTAAGGAGCGAAGTGATAGAAATGAATAAGTCAGATAAGATCTATGTGGCAGGTCACAGGGGACTGGTTGGTTCTGCCATCGTCAGAAATCTTCAAGCAAAGGGATATACAAATATCATTGGCAGGACACACAAGGAGCTGGATCTTACGAACCAGCAGGCAGTAAGAGATTTTTTTGAACAGGAAAAGCCTGATGTTGTTGTGCTTGCTGCTGCAAAGGTTGGCGGTATCAACGCCAACAATACAACGCCTGCAGAATTTGCATATGAAAATCTTCAGATCCAGTGTAATGTGATCAAATGCTGTCATGATCACCATGTAAAAAAGCTTTTGTTTCTTGGAAGTACCTGTATCTATCCCAAGATGGCGCCACAGCCGATTCCGGAGGATGCACTGCTGACAGGACCACTTGAGGTTACGAATGAGGCTTATGCAATTGCAAAGATTTCCGGTCTTGAGATGTGTAAGTTCTATAAGAGACAGTATGGCGATGATTTTATCAGCTGTATGCCGACTAATCTTTATGGACCACATGACAACTATGATTTGTCAGGCTCTCATGTAATGCCTGCCATGATTCGCAAGTTCCATGATGCGAAGATCTCCAATGCGCCGAGTGTAGAGCTGTGGGGAACAGGTACACCGCTTCGTGAGTTTTTGTATGTCGATGACATGGCAGATGCATGCGTATTTCTGCTTGAAAATTATGATGGTGAGCAGCATGTCAATATTGGTACAGGCAAGGAAGTGACCATTAAAGAACTTGCTGAGACGGTAAAGCGTGTTGTAGGATATACAGGTGAAATTGTATGGAATAAGGATATGCCTGATGGCACACCAAGAAAGCTGACAGATGTGACAAAGCTCCACAATCTGGGCTGGACACACAAAGTTGAGCTGGAAGAAGGTGTACAGCTTGCATATGACTGGTTTAAAGAGAATGTTGAGGAAGCCAGATTATAGTAAAATAAAAGATTCAGCCGGTACTCATGTGGAGGCGATGCAGATATGGGAGGTAAGCGTTCAAGAGTAGATATCCTACAACGAACTACATACCATATGGTTAAGATGGGATTTCAGGCGAGACAACGAGGATATCGATATCTGCGGGAAGCTGTCTGGGTGGCATACCATGATCCAGAGAGTCTGACCTCCGTCACGAAGCTTTTATATCCCAAGGTTGCAAAGTTGTTTTCTACAACGGACAAGCAGGTTGAACGCGCGATCCGAAACGCAATCGAGACTGCATGGACAAAAGGAAATCAAGATGCCTTACAGGTGTTTTTTAAAGACATTTATGGTGATGGGAGCACACGACCTACAAATTCAGAAGTGATTGAAGTGCTGGTCGGTTTTTTCATGGATTCGACGTAACTATGAAGGTACTGAATAGTTACAATAAATGTTACTGGAACGGAGTGAACAGTAACGATTGAGTTGGAGGATAAGTAGTTGAAAACATATACGAAAACGTTGAGCATTATCGTTCCGTGCTATAACGAAGAGGAGAGCGTACCGCTTTTTTATGCTGAGACTGTAAAGCAGGAGAGCTTTTTTCACGAAAAGGATGTTGAGTTTGAGTTCATCTTTGTGGATGACGGTTCCAAAGATGGAACGGTTGCTGCCGTAAAAGCACTTCGTGAAAAGGATGCAAGAGTACATCTTGTCTCATTCTCGCGAAATTTTGGAAAGGAAGCAGCTATTATTGCAGGGCTCGAAAAATCAACGGGCGATTTTACGGTATTGATGGATGCTGATCTGCAGGACCCTCCAGCCATATTACCGGAGATGTATGGGTATATTGAAGAGGGTTATGATTCTGTAGCCACCAGACGTGTGGACAGAAAGGGCGAACCGCCAATACGATCATTTTTTGCCAGACGCTTTTATGGTCTGATGAGGAAAATTTCGAAGACAGAGATTGTAGATGGTGCAAGAGATTATCGTCTTATGACCAGACAGGTGACAGATGCGATCCTTTCCATGAAGGAGTATAACCGTTTTTCCAAGGGAATATTCGGCTGGGTAGGTTACAAGACGAAGTGGCTGGAGTACGAAAACGTGCAGAGAGCTGCAGGCGAGACGAAGTGGTCCTTCTGGAAGCTGTTTTTATATTCACTTGATGGCATTATGGCATTTTCAACAGTTCCATTATCTATCGCATCTGTTTTTGGAATCCTGTTCTGTGTGGTTGCATTTATCTTTATGATATTTATTTTTGTTCGGGCATTGATCTATGGTGATCCGGTTGCCGGATGGCCTTCCACAGTGTGCATTATCTCGCTGATTGGTGGTGTGCAGCTGATGTGCCTTGGCATTATGGGACAGTATCTGAGCAAGATGTATATGGAAGTTAAGGACAGACCGAAATACCTCGTTAAGGAAGAGTTTTAGACATGACAGAAGGAAAGTCAGGACTAGTCAGTATTATCGTGCCTGTATATAATGCAGAGCGTTTCCTTGCAGAAACAATTTCACAAATACAGGCACAGACCTATCCGAATTGGGAGCTTTTGCTGGTGGATGACTGTTCGACGGATGCCAGCAGAGAGCTGATCTGCAGGGAAAGTGAAAAAGACGGGCGTATCAGACTGATCGCACAGCGCGAAAATGGTGGGGCTGCAAGAGCCAGAAATTCTGGAATTGCTGCTGCCGCCGGTCAGTATATCTGTTTTTTGGATGCAGATGATATCTGGATGCCGGGGAAGCTTGAAACAGAGCTTCAATTTTTGCAGAAGATACAGAACACAACAGATCCCAAAGCTGGATTTGTATTTATGGGTTATGAGTTTGCAGATGAAAACGGCAGGGGACTTGGAAAAGTAGTACATGTGCCCGAGCAGTTAAGCTATCAGCAGGCTCTGAAGAATACGACGATTTTTACATCGACCGTTATGATTGACAGGAATGTGATACCGGATCAGGATATCATGATGCCTTGCGTGGCAAGTGAGGATACAGCTACCTGGTGGCAGATCCTCAAACGACACGGAATTGGCTATGGACTTGACGAAAATCTGGTTAAATATAGAAGAAGCGCCAATACGCTGTCATCAAATAAGCTGATAGCAATTAAAAGAATCTGGAATTTGTACCGCAGACAGGAAGGACTGTCCGTTGTGAAGAGTGCTTACTGTATGATATTTTGGGCATTTCGGGCGGTTTTCAGAAGGATATAGTCCGTGGGCGCTTGTAAGTTTAAGGATTAAGTATACGCAGTTTTTTTGGAGGCTTTACAGTGGGACGTTTAGAGGCACTTAAAAGGACGATCATATTGCAAATGTCGATGATCGGACTTGTTTTTCAGACAATCATGTATGTATATGTCTGGCAGACAGTATATAATGATATCATGCAGAGTGGTATGTGGAGAAGCTTCCATCGCAAAGGCTTCTGGCTTCTGGCAGCTGTTTATTATGTTTTATTGTTGTTTTTTACAGCTACCTATGGTGGTCTCAAGATAGGATACCTGAAGCCGATGGATGTCTTTTTTTCGCAGGTCTTATCACTGATTTGTACGAATGTTGTGTCATATTTTCAGATTGTATTGTTATCACTTGGATTTGTGACACCATATCCTCTGTTTTTGATGATGATGGCACAGATCGGAGCATCGGCGTTATGGACATTTATCTGCCACAGACTGTATGTGCAGTTCTTCCCACCTAAGAAGCTGCTATTTATCAGTGGTGAGAGGCCAATCGAAGATATCCTCAAAAAATTTGAGACACGCAGGGATAAATACAATATCGTGAAATGCGTGTATGAAAGTGATGGGCAGCAGGCACTTGAGAAGGAACTGGTAAAGGGCTACGATGGTGTCGTTCTTTGGGATATCAATACAGCACTTCGAAATAAGCTTATGAAATATTGTTATAGCAAAGGAATCAGAATCTATATGATGCCCAAAATTCCGGACATTATGATCAAGGGTTCTGATCAGCTTCATCTTTTTGATACACCGATTCTGCTTACCAGAGAGTATTCGATGACGATTGAACAGCGGTTTGTAAAGCGCTTGATCGATATTGTGTGCGCGGTTATTCTTTTGGTGGTGGCATCGCCATTTATGCTGATCACGGCGATTGCAATCAAGCTGTATGATGGCGGTCCCGTGCTGTATAAGCAGGTCAGATGTACACGCGATATGCGGGAATTCAAGATTCTGAAATTCCGGAGTATGCGAACTGATGCAGAGAAGGATGGTGTTGCCAGACTTGCATCGAAAAATGACAGCCGCATCACACCAATCGGAAAGTTCATCAGAAAGGTGAGAATTGATGAGCTTCCACAGCTTTTTAATATTCTGAAGGGAGAGATGTCCTTCATCGGACCAAGACCGGAACGACCGGAGATCATCAGACAGTATCAGGAAGAAATGCCGGAGTTTACGTTCCGCACGAAGGTCAAGGCAGGACTTGCCGGTTATGCACAGGTCTATGGTAAATATAATACAACGCCTTACGACAAGCTGAAGCTGGATCTGTTCTATATCGAAAATTACAGTGTATGGCTTGATATCAAGCTGATGCTTTTGACTCTGAAGATCCTGTTCCAGCCTGACAGTACAGAGGGTGTGGAAGAAAATCAGACGACAGCGATCAAAAATATTGTGAAGGAAATCAGAGAGGAAGAAAAGGGCTGATAACGTGGTGGCAGATCAATCAATCAAACAGACAAGAGAAAAAGAAATGATGATGCAACAGGGAATAGACAGTGCAGCGATGCTTGTGACGTTGATCACAAAGCTCCCTGTACTGCTTGCTCTTGCAGTGGCCGGTGCCATTTTAGGCAGCGGTCTTCATTTGATTATAACGTTCATTCAGACGAGGGAACCCGTCTATGTCTCCGAGACAGAGTATTATATTGATTTTGCGGAAGGTCGTTATGAGGCAAAGGATTATTACAATGACTTTACCTGGAATGATGTGTTGTCCATTGATCCGATTCTGGGAAAGGCAATGGAGGCTCTGGGTGGAAACTATGACAGAGAGCAGATCAGGAGTATGCTAACTGCTGATATTTTATCTGATGTAAGATATCTGACGATTACCGTAAAGGGTGAAGATGCCGAACTGGTCAGGCGCGTAAAGGACGAGATTGGCACAGCACTTGTGGAATACGCTCAGCTCAAGGATGAGTTTGATTCGATTGAAAAGATCAAGGATTTAGAAATCACACAGGAGCAGCCACAGTATTTTGCTCTGCGAGCAGCATTTTTAGGAGCAGCGCTCTTTGCAGCGATCGGACTTTTTGTGATTCTTTTGCGATTTTGTAAAGGTTCCGAGTTCTATACAAAAAGTGATATCTCGAAGGTACTTGGGATTCCTGTATATGGTCTGACAATCAGAAATGGACATCAAAATAACAGCAGTCATACTTTCGCTAAGTATCAGGAAGACAGACTTGTGGAGAACATGAAGCTATTGACAGATCGTTACGCAGAGTTGTTTTTGATGGATGCGTCAAATGGAGATGATGTTCAGGCGTTTTTAAAGAATATAAAAACGTGCGATATTAAAATGGATGGACTGAGACCATACTGTTTTGAAAATAATGACAAGGCTTGTGCGATTCTGGTGGTGATTCCTTTTGGGAAGTATTATCGCGAAAAGATAACAGATGTGATTAACGATGCAAAGCTGCGTGACTGCGCAATTGTTGGTGCAGTTCTGACAGATGTTGACAGAACGTGGGCACGGATCTACTATGGAAATCACTTGTAACTATGAAGGTACTGAATCGTTACGAAACGGCAAAAGGAAGTGAGGCATGAATGAAGCTGCAGGTATTAGTGTCGGCTGTCGATGAAGAGGCAGCTACGCTGGCAGAGCGTATGAATTTGGAAAGCGATGCCATAATCATCAATCAGACAGACCATTTCGGGTATGAGGAATATACGCATAATGGCAGAAGGGTTCAATGCTATTCATTTCAGGAAAAGGGCGTGGGCCTTAGCAGAAACAATGCACTGCTTCGGGCGCAGGCAGACATTGTACTGTTCTCCGATGAGGATATCGTCTATGATACAGGCTACGAAAAGCGGATTCTGGATGCGTTTGAAGCGCACCCGGAAGCTGATTTTTTGCTGTTTAATATGCGTGTCGGAGAGTCGAGGGCAACCTATTATACAGAACAATATCACCGGGTTCATATCTGGAATGCAGGGCGGTATCCGACCTATTCGTTTGCGGTAAGGCGTGAAAAGCTTCATGCTGCGCACATCACTTTTTCCCTGCTTTTTGGTGGTGGAGCCAGATACAGCAATGGGGAGGACAGCCTATTTTTAAAAGACTGCTTAAAATACGGACTCAAAGTATATGCAGTCCCGATCGAGCTTGGTATGGAACGGGAACGGGAATCGACATGGTTCAAGGGATATACGGATAAGTTCTTCATCGACAGAGGTGTGCTGTATCATTTTCTGTATGGACGGATGGCATATCTGATGTCGCTGCGCTTTATCGCAGCGCATGGCAAGGTAATGTGCCGTGAGATTCCTCCAAAGAATGCGC
>JAFOYD010000101.1 GCA_017391545.1 Lachnospiraceae bacterium | reverse complement strand
GCGCTGTGGAGAATGAACAGCGGGCATTGCTGTATGAGGAGACGCTTGCAAAGACTGGCGAGCTTGCCGACATGCCTGCAGCCATACTTGGCAAACTGGCATCAGGTTCACAGGGCTACTACAGTGAGGGTGCAGGAAGCTATGGAAAATATTATACAAAAAAGGCTGACGATATTGACTGGGATAAGCTTCAGAACCGTCTTGAGGAGACGGTAGCGCAGACAGGTCTGGATACGGATGAAGGTACAAAGGCGCAGGCGATGGAAAACGCCAAGTGGTTGGTGGCATCGGGAATTGAGCTGAATGCCGACAATCTGAACATGGTGACGAAGTTAAAGAATCTCACGTTCCCGATGAAGGAGCAGGACATTGCAAAGCAGTGTGTGACTGCCATGGAGAACGGCAAATCTCCTATAAAGGCAGATCTCACAGGGGAAAAAGCGATTGCACAGGAAGCGCAGGAGATTCTGGAGGAAGTAGAGAACATATCAGATGAGGCAGTCCACGAGGTCGCAGCGTCAGGCGAGAAAATAAATATCAAAAATCTGTCAGAAGCGCAGAAGCAGATTGATGCTCAGAACGAGGAAAATGCCAATCGTGCATATACCATCACAGACGAGGCGCCATTAAAGGAAGTACAGGCGAAGAGGCAGCTAGAGGAAATAAGGCTTATGATGAGTGAGGAAGCAAACCGTCATTTATTAAAGGCAGGAATTTCCATCGATACTACCGAACTGGGTAAACTTGTCGATGCCTTAAAGGTGGCAGAGGAAAATATAAGAGCAGCACTGTTTCAGGGAGAGAGCGCTGTGGAGAATGAACAGCGGGCATTGCTGTATGAGGAGACGCTTGCAAAGACTGGCGAGCTTGCCGACATGCCTGCAGCCATACTTGGCAAACTGGCATCAGGTTCACAGGGCTACACACTTCTTCGCATCCATGAAGAGGGCAAAGCCCTGCAAAAGGAACTGGACATTCAGCATGAGGGAAATGATCAGCATCCCAATCAAAGCAGGCAGGAAAGAGCATCATCCGCGTATGAGACACTGATGACAGCACCAAGAAAAGATTTGGGAGACCGCATCAGCAAGGCATTTCGAAATGTCGATGACATTTTAACGGATATGAAGCTGGAAACGAGTGAGGCAAACCGGCGCGCTGTCCGTATCCTTGGCTACAACAGCATGGAAATCTCCGAGGAGAACATCAATGCCGTCAAGGAGGCTGACAGCAAGGTGACAGGCGTCATCAGCAAAATGACACCTGCGACGACACTTCAGATGATCAGAGAGCAGAAAAATCCACTTGAAATGACGATGGACGAGTTGGATGCATATCTGAATGAAAAGGGCATGGAACCGTCTGAGGATGCCGAAAAGTATGCAAAGTTTTTGCAGCGGCTTGACAGGAGTAACGGTATCAGTGAGAACGAACGGGAGGCATATATCGGAATCTACAGGATGTTCCGGCAGATTGAGAAATCGGATGGCGCAGTGATTGGCAGTATCGTTGCCACTGGCGCCGAGATGAATTTCAAAAATATGCTTTCGGCGGTGAGAACGGCATCTGACAAAAATATGGATGTGCGTGTCGATGATGGCTTTGGTGCGTTGGAGAATCTGATTACGAAGGGAAAGGCAATCGACAGCCAGATCAATGCCGGATATCAGGGCAGCGCAGGAAACGATACAGAGCAGGACAGAGAGCTTGAAAAGTATTATGCAAGACTTTCCGGCGAGATCAATCAGGAGCTTTCCGACAGGACAGATTTATCGAAGCTCAAGGATACAGACATTTCAGAGAAAACGACAATTGAAGAATTTGCAGACAACATAAAAATGACACAGATGTCAGAAAATGATCCAATTATTGCAGAAGAAAAGGTAGAGAATTTTAAGAGCTTCCGTCAGAACATGCAGGAGGTAGAGCAGGTAGATGAGCAGATTATTGAGTCGCTGATCGATTATGGACAGACCATCAGTGTCGATAACATACAGGCAGCGTCGATGCTTCTTTTTGACAGAGGTTCGCTTTTTAGACAGATCATAGGAGAAACGGATGCAGATGGCGAAGAACCAGATGAGCCTGTATCAGATCAGGATGCTGAAAATGCAGTGCTTGAGAAAGCCGACAGTTTTGTGGAGCATCTGCAGGATGCAAAGCAGGCCAAGGTATCTTATCAGGAAATGATCAGTGAGGCGAACAAGGCAGTCGAGAGTATGATTTATGCAAAAGGCACATCGCATATCGACGTGAAGGCTGCACAGGCGCTCTACAAGGGACTTTCACTTGCAGGAAACCTGGCAAGGGAGGAGAACTACGAGGTTCCCATGAATATTGATGGGGAAATCACTTCCGTAAATCTCAAAATATATCACAATGCGTCGCAGACAGGAAAAGTGGCTGTCACACTTGATACAGAGGCGCTTGGACGTGTTGCAGCAGAATTCGATGTGACAAGCAACCGCATTTCAGGAATGGTAGTATATGAAAACACAGCCGCAAAGGCAACATTAGAGCAGCTGGAAAAGCAGGTGAGTGATGTGCTTTCGGCAGAGGGGGACAGACAGGTAACGGTAAGTCTGGTGCATACAAAATCCGTTGACCTTGGCAGATTTGGACAGGACAGAAGTACAGGTGATGAAAAGGAAGCGGTATCGACGCGGACACTTTATCAGACTGCAAAGGCATTTTTGACAGCACTAAAGGGCGTTTAGTTTTAGAAAAGAGGGAATTTCATGAGAGTTAATTATAATATTTCATCAATCATAGCGAGAAATGCACTGAATAATAATGACATGCGGCTGTCTGCATCAACACAGAGACTGTCAAGCGGTTACAAGATCAACAGTGCAAAGGATGATGCCGCAGGGCTTGCCATTTCCAGAAAAATGAATGCACAGATCAAGAGCTTACAGCAGGCAAACAGAAATGCAAATGATGGTCTTTCGGTGGTAAATACTGCGGACGGAGCCATGTCAGAGATGCATGATATTTTGCAGCGCATGAATGAGCTTTCGATTCAGGCTGCAAATGGTACGAATGCAGACTCGGACAGAGAGCAGATTCAGCTTGAGATTGACCAGCTTGTGCAGGAGCTTGACAGAATTGCCGATACGACGCAGTTCAATGCACAGAATCTTCTTGACGGAAGTTTTGCATACAAGGGATATACCAATGCGGAGAACATAAAAGTCATGTCCTACGGTGACGGTGTTCAGAGTGGTATCTATGCGATTGACCATCTGACCTATTATCATTATGAGGATTCGACGACTTACTATGACATCAGTACAAAGGAAGTCGTAAATGCCAATGGAACGACATCGACAAGTATCAATAAAAGTGTGACAAAAGTAATTACGAATGACCGGTATCAGGCAAAAAGTGCCGATGAGATTCAGAATGCATTGATGGGAACGGCATCCATCAGCGCTTTTAAGACAGAAGCTGCGTATCAGGATAAATATGAAGAAATCATTACCAATGGCAGTGGAGAGATGAAGGCGTTTGAGGAAGGCGTGCGTGTGACTCTTGAGGACGAAAATATTATTCTCAAGGGAAACAATGATTTTGAGGTGAAGCTGACACTCAATGACAATACCACAAAAAATGTGGAAAGTGATATTGTCACGACAACGACAACGCCGTCTACAATCACAACAGACTGTTACCGCAATATCGCTGTGACGACGCAGGGGGGTAACAACAGATATAATATTCGGGAACTGAATTTTGCAGTCGAAAGAGATGAGAATGGAAATATCGTGCCGAAAAAAGCAGATGACCAGATTGATGGCGAGGGAACAGACACCTACACCAGCTCCAAAGAGGTAGGACTGCGTGACTTGGAAGAAGACTTCGCAGATCTGTTCAAGGAGCAGTATCCTAATGATACAAAAGTAAGTGTGACAGAATTCAAGATTATTGATACTGTGAAACCGGAAAAATTTGAAATGAAATTATCAGTTACGGACAAAACTGGCACATCGCGTGTGGAAACGATGACGCTTGATCTGTATCAGGAAAAAGATACAAACGGTACCATTAAAGAGGAAAAAACGCTTGAGAATTATCTCTATTCGACAACTCAAACGACGAAGACGAAATACGAGGTGGGCGTAGAGGGCAATATGGCGCAGAGCATCACGCTCGATCTCACAGGTATGGGACCGATGCGGTTCCAGGTAGGTGCGAATGAGGGGCAGATCATCGAGGTGGAGATTCCGGCACTGAATGCTGTCAATCTGGGCGTGGATGGACTGGATATCAGTACGGAGGATGCTGCTACAGCCGCTATCGACATTGTAGGTAAGGCAATCAATCAGCTTTCAGCAGTGCGTGCAAAGATTGGTGCGTATGCGAACCGAATCGAGCATACGATCACAAATCTTGATACGACAGAGGAAAACATGACAGCGTCATACTCCCGCATCATGGATGTCGATATGGCAACAGAGATGACGGAGTACTCAACAATGCAAGTGCTTGTACAGGCATCGACTGCCATGCTTTCTCAGGCAAATGAGCGTCCACAGCAGGTATTGCAGCTGATTCAGTAGGAAGGGTAGTGTGATCATATGACAAAGGAAATGAAACAGATCTTTACAAGGCGTGTTACGCAGGCAAACCGCACGCAGCTTGTCGTGGTATTGTATGACATTCTTCTGACATATCTTGAGGATGGTATGAAAGCATACGCGGAAGGTGATATGGCAGAGTACAAGAACAATCTAAAGTATGCCAGGGACTGTATTGCCGAGCTTCGCAAAAGCCTGGACTTTCAGTATGACCTGTCCAGAAATCTCTTTGCCATCTATGCATTTGCAGACAGGGAGCTTGCAAATGATATGCATGGAAACAAGACAGATCACATGAGTGAAATCATAAAGAATTTTAGAAAATTAAGAAATGCATATGATACCATCAGCAAACAGGACAAATCCGAGCCGCTGATGGCAAATGCGCAGGATGTATATGCCGGCTTTACCTATGGAAAGACAGACATCAATGAGAGCCTTTTAAACAATGGTATTGCAAGAGGGTACAGTGTGTAGGGTGTTGACCAGCACTGCCTCATCGTAGACACTGGATGGCTTGTCGTCGTGATATTCCTCGCAGAGCTTCATGCGTTCTGCCTGCTGGAGAAGGAAACGGTAGCGCTTCAGTGCCGAGTTGACTTCATAGATATAGCAGTCAATCAGGTCGGGATCTGTCACATTGTCAAAGCCTGAGTAGGCGATTTCCAAAGCACACTGTGTCTTTTGGATATCGGCAAGCAGCATGTCGCGTGGTGTCAGAGGTGTGGGCTCCGGTTCGGCATGAGAGTTTGGATTGAAGATACCTTTTATGCTGAAATAAGTTTTCATATAGGATGTCCTTTCAGGTAAAAAATTCTTATCATGTACTTAAATATAGTATAGATGTGGACAGGTAAAAATATGCATTCGAAATAACGTAAAGTTTAGCTTTTTTTCGAAATGTAATAATTCACACAAAAAATGGGTAAATAAGTTACAATAAAACACTAATATTGTCTACTTGAAATAGTAAAAATTCACAATAAAAAAATAGTTGTGCTAGTTTTTACATTTCGAGTGGACAATATTTTTTATGATGATATAATCGTAACTGTTCAGCAGGTCTGCGCATTTACTGCGCTGACCGTGAGAAAGAGTAGTGGTAGCAGGCACAAATCCATTTGCATAACGAACTTGTTCGTATTGCAAATTTTGCATGGATTTGTGCATGTAACTATGAGGGTACTGAATAGTTACACATAATCGATAACTGTCAGGTGCAGAAAGTCAGAGACCTGACATTCTACCGATCTCCGGTAAACGTATTCCTTGAATACAATAAAAAATAGGAAAGGCAGTGAAGTATGGGAATTCTCATAGGTGTGTTTAGTGTTGCCATTTTTACGGATTGGCGTTGTTACAGGATACCAAATCTTTGTATCGGTATCGGAGTGGCAGCAGGATTGATTATGACATATGTGTCATATTCGTTTGCGGGAATACTTACCGCGCTGGCATCCATGCTGATCATTTTTATGGCATTTTATCCCTTCTATTTGCTTGGCGGCATCGGGGCAGGGGATGTGAAGCTGTTTATGATGGTGGGATGCTACATGAAACAGGATGCACTGCTTCGGTATCTGTTCGTTACGATGGCGCTTGCAGCGGCAGGCTCTGTTGTGAAGATGCTTGTCTATGCGGAGAGCAGGGAGCGGCTCTTTTATCTGGGAAGATATATCAGAAAAGCGGTCCTGACAGGCATGATTGACGAGTACCAGATCGACAAGACACAGAAACGGTGCGTTATCAGGCTGTCGATACCCGCGTTCATCAGTCTGATCCTGATGTACATGGGAGCGTACTAATAAGCTTAGAAAGGTGTGTAGTCTAATGAGGTCAAGGCAGTTGGCAATCTGTGACAACGACAGGGAATATCTCAGGATGCTTCAGGCATATCTGCAAAAGAAGAATCCGGCAGATTTTGAGATTCTGATCTTTGATACGGTACAAATGGCTCTGGAAGCAAGCTGTGAGGAAGGTTTTGAGATTTTGTTAGTCGGTGAAAAAACTTATGACACTAGTGTCATAAAAATCAATGCAGCAAAAGTGTTTATTCTTCTGGAGGATGGACTATCTGGGATTACGGGATATAGCAGAATCGCAAAGTACCAGTCGATGGAAACATTGATCGCGCAGGTGTTAGAAGAGTTTGCATTGGATGACAAATGCAACAGTGTCGACCGCTGTGGCAGAAATAAGACGACACTGATCAGTTTCTATGCGCCTGACAGGCAAAAGGGACAAAGCATCGCTGCACTTGGAGCGGCACAGGTACTGGCAGATCAGGGACATAAGGTTCTGTATATCAGTTTACTGCCGTTTACAGGGTTTGAGGAGCTGATGGGAATCAGCTATGAGGCAGATGTGACAGATTTCATGTACTTTGTACTCAACCACTCGGATAAGCTGCTTTATAAGCTTGATGGCATGAAGCGGAGCATCCATGGCGTGGATTATCTTCCACCTGCACTGGATTATGCGGATCTGATACAGATTTGTGAGCGCGACTGGGAGCGGGTAGTCGATACGCTTCTGTACAGCAGCGATTACACGCATATTGTGGTGGATTTGTCAGAAACGTGTCAGGGGTTTTATCACATTCTGGAGCGGAGTGACAGGGTATATACGCTTTATGAGGACCGAACCGTTTACGGACAGGCAATGCTGTCACATTACAAAAAGCTGCTAAAGGCAAAGGAATACCACAATATCCTTGCACATTCGGTGGAGTTTACACTTCCCGGAAACTGGGAGGAGATGTGCACAAGTCCTGCCGATATTGCGCTGTCACCGATTGGAGCTTATATGAAAGGAGTGCTTGACAATGGTGCATGATACGACCAGATATGAAACCTGCAGAAGGCAGATCTGTGACAGTGTTCGGGAACGGATCGACCTTTCACGTGAAGTGGATGATGCCGAGATCCAGGATATGATCGATGAGCTGGTAGTGCGCCTGGGAAGGAGCCACGCGCTGTCACTGGAGGAACGTCAGGAGCTTGGAAAGAGTGTGTTTCATTCCATCCGCAAGATGGATGTACTGCAGGAGCTTGTGGACTGTGATGATGTGACGGAGATCATGATCAACGGAACGGATAACATTTTCATCGAAAAGGCAGGGCGTATCTATGAGTGGGACAAACGCTTTGAGACAAGGGAAAAGCTGGAGGATGTGATACAGCAGATTGTCGCAAAGTGTAACAGGGTTGTCAATGAGGCATCTCCGATTGTCGATGCAAGGCTGGAAAACGGTGCGCGTGTCAATATCGTACTGGCGCCTGTTGCCTTAAATGGGCCGATCGTGACGATCCGAAGGTTTCCTGACCACCCGATCTCCATGGAGGATCTTTTACGCTTTGGCTCGATCACAAGGCAGGCAGCAGAGGAGCTTGAAAAGCTTGTGGTGGCAGGCTACAACATCTTTATCAGTGGAGGAACAGGCTCTGGAAAAACAACCTTTTTAAATGCGCTGTCGCACTACATTCCAAAGACGGAGCGTATCATCACGATTGAGGACTCGGCAGAGCTGCAGCTTCAGGGAATCCCCAATCTGGTACGGCTTGAGACGAGAAATGCCAACACTGAAGGAGCAAGAGCAATATCAATCAGGGATTTGATCAAATCGTCACTTCGAATGCGACCTGACAGAATCATTGTCGGTGAGGTCAGAGGAAGTGAGGCAATCGATATGCTTCAGGCGCTTAACACAGGGCACGATGGTTCTCTAAGTACTGGTCACGCAAACTCTTCGAGGGATATGCTCACCAGGCTTGAGACAATGGTTCTGATGGGAATGGAGCTTCCGCTGGCGGCAGTGCGCAGACAGATTGCGTCAGGAGTGGACATCATCGTACATTTGGGCAGACTGCGGGACAAATCAAGGCGTGTGCTTGAGATCGTGGAGATTCTCGGCTTTGAAGACGGCGAGATTGTGACTGCACCAATTTATGAATTTCACGAAAATGGTGAAGAAAATGGAAGGGTGCTTGGTGAGCTTGTCAGGGTAGGTGATCTCACACATAAAGACAAGCTTATGGCATCGGGAATGGATTTAGAAAAGAAGGTATAAGATAGAATGAAAAAAATCAGTAACATCAGTGTAACGACAAAAAGGGGGAGGCTTCCTCCGGAAATGGATTATGCACACTATACGTTCAGCAGGCAGGAAATCGTAATGTATCTTATGATTGGAGCAGCGTTTAACGCGATGATCAGCTGGCTGTTTTATGACAGCATCATTGCCTGGTTTCTGATGCTTCCACTGTTTGTGTTGTCACTGAAGGAAAAAGGCATACAGCTTTGTCAAAAGAGAAAACGAAAGCTTGAGCTGGAGTTCAGGGATGTGATTTTGAGTGTGGCGTCAAATCTGCAAGCCGGATATAGTGTCGAGAATGCATTCAGAGAGGCATATAAGGATATTGTACTGTTGTATGGAACAGAGTCGGTTATGGCAGGGGAAATGAGGCTGATTTTTCGGAAGCTGAGCAATAACGAACAGCTCGAATCGGCACTCTTAAATCTGGCAAAACGAAGTGACGTACAGGATATCAGGGACTTTGCGGATATCTTTAGCATCGCAAAACGAGGCGGGGGCGATATGCGCATGATCATTGCAAATACAGCCGCCATTATTGGGGACAAACAGGAGGTGCGCAGGGAGATCGAGACCGTTGTGAGTGAAAAGAAACTGGAACAGCAGATTATGAAATACATTCCGTTTTTTATTATCTTCTATATATCGCTCACGACGAAAGGGTACTTTGAAAGTCTGTATCACAATCTTCTGGGATGGATTGTCATGACGGTGGCGCTGCTTATCTATATGGCAGCCTGTAAGTTGTCCGACAGAATTTTACAGATTGATGTATAAAGAGGGTAAAAAATATGGGAAATTTGCTTGCAAAATGGCTGTATGGCAGATTGGAGCGCATGCATAGAAAGCCTGACAGGATTCTGCACAATAGTGCTGTTCGGGAGGATCTGCAGACTTTGGAGCCTGCCGGAAATACACAGGAAAGACAAAAGGACTATGTGATCAAGAAGCTTTCGGTCTGCAGTATGATTGTGGTTATCGGAGTCATTTTTTCCGTCGCATTGTGGATAAAAGACGGGATAGAGACAGAGATTGTTGATAACTCCATTGAGCGTAATCTTTACGGAGATGGTGTCAAAAAGGTATCGCTGATCGCTGAGGATGGTGATGAGGAATACTGTATTTCTCTTGATATTGAAGAGAAATGTTATACAGATGAAGAGCTTATGCAGATGATTGAGAAGGCACTGCCAGATCTTGAGTGCAGTATCCTTGGCGAAAATGAGAGCGCTGACAGGGTGGAGTATGATCTAAGACTTGTGAAGCGTATTGAAGGATATCCGTTTGATGTGGAATGGCGTGTCGATGAGGACTATCTCGACTATGAAGGTCGTCTGGTAAAGGACAGGCTTGATGTGCCTGTACCGGTTGAGCTGACGGCAGTGATCAGCTGTGGAAGTTTTGCGTTGGAGCATACTTTTTCCATGATGATCTGCTCAAAAGCCGTACAGCCTGACAAGGCAGAATTAATGGAAAGGCAAATCAGTGAGCAGGAGAGCATCAGCCGCAGTGACAAAAAAGTGACACTTCCGTCAGAAATTGGAGGTCAGAAGATTCACTGGAGCTACAAGCGAAGCTACAGGGGATTATTGTTTCTGGCAGCGACACCTCTATTAATGCTTCTTGTATATTTTGGGCGCGACAGGGACCTGCACAGGCAGGTCGAGGACAGGGAAGAGCAGATGCGGCTTGATTATCCTGAAATCGTAAGTTCCCTCGCACTTCTGATCGGAGCCGGTATGACAGTGCCCAATGCATGGATGAAGATTGCCGGTGACTACAAGAAGCGAAAAGCCCAGACAGGCAGGAAACGATATGCCTATGAGGAGATGCTGCTTACAATCTATGAGATGGAAAGTGGTGTATCACAGATGAAGGCGTATGAGCATTTTGGGAGGCGATGTCGTATCCCTAGCTACAATAAGCTCGCCACTCTGCTGGCACAGAATATCAGAAAAGGAGCGGCAAATTTACCATTGCTCTTAAGGGAAGAATCAAAGGATGCTTTCGAGGAGAGAAAGCATCTGGCAAGATCAATGGGGGAGAAGGCAGGAACCAAGCTGCTCGTGCCAATGATGATGCTGTTAGGCATTACACTGGTTATTATCATGGTGCCTGCATTTCAGACTTACTTTTAGAATACTTTATTTTGATTACGAAAGGAAAAGAGAATGATGAGAAATTTAAGAAGCTTTATGAAGGAAGAAGAAGGAATGGGAACAGTGGAGATCGTATTGATCATTGTGGTGCTGATCGCACTGGTGGCACTTTTCAAGGAGAGCATTAAAAAGCTTGTTTCAAATATCCTGAAAAAGATTACAGATAACGCGAACAAGATATAATGAAGTGCAGAATCATGAGAAAGAACGAAGATGCATATCTGACGGTATATCTTTCCCTGGTATTTGGCATTGTCCTGTCGCTGCTTTTTGCCCTGATCGAGGGGGCAGCGATAGGCGCCGTAAGGGCGCAGGCAGAGCTTGTGGCTGATCTGGGACTTGATTCCGTCTTTGCAGAGTACAACAGAGAGATTCTTGACCAGTATGAGTTGTTTTTTATTGATTCCTCTTATGGTGGTGTAAACGGTGGTGTCGGAATGGTGGAAAGGCATCTGTCAGACTATATGAGCTATAATATGAATCCTGATCAGGATAAGCCTGCATTTGGCGGGAAGACGCTGCTAAAGCTGAAAAATCCGTATCTTGAAATTTTGGAGGCTTCCTATGCGAGTGATGACAACTGTATGGTGTGGAAAGCACAGGCAGTCAATTATATGAAGGCTGTCTATGGTGGTGATCTGGTGTCGACTGTAAAGGAGCATATGGATACTGTTTCTGCCAATGGACTGACAGACAGGGATGTGACAGCAGAAGTGTCACAGCAGATGCAGGAGTTTGAGAAAGCGCTGGCAGAGAAGGGTATAGTGGAATACGGTGCTGAGAGTGAAGAAGGATATTCTTATCAGAAGGTGTCAGGCGTGTTCAATACACTGGTTGGAGGAGGAATCTTAATGCTGACATTGCCATTTGGGAAAAAGGTGTCAGGCGCTGTGATGGATGGCGGTCCATATTTTTCAAGCCGTATGAAGAATGGCAGGATCAATCAAGGAGTCGGGCTTCATGAGGGAGCAGACAGACCGGATGGAATTGTGAATGAGCTGATTTATGGTGAGTATCTGATGAAGATGTGTGGCAGCTATGCAAATCCCAAGGAGGAAGGACTGCTCAATTATCAGATCGAGTATATTCTGTTTGGTATGAACAGTGATGCGGGAAATCTGCGAGCATGTGTGGAGTACCTGTTTGCGATAAGGGCGGTGGCAGATACGATCACCATCAGTGGAGATTCCACAAGAAAAGCGGAGGCAGAAGCGATTGCAAAGCTGGTTTGTGGTTTGTTGTGTGTACCGGAGCTTTCGGATATTCTCAAGGCAATTATACTGGGTGTGTGGGCGCTTGCAGAGGCAGCATCGGATGTGCACCATTTGCTGGGTGGAGGAGAGGTTCCATTAATCAAGGACAGCAGCGAATGGAATACGAGCCTTTTGGATTTGTTTGCGGGAAATTTTATTGGTGATGAAAAAAATGTGACAGGACTGTCATATGAGGACTATCTGCGTGTCTTTCTGGGACTGATGAATCAGAATACCAAGGCTGCCAGAAGCATTGACATCGTGGAGATGGATATCAGGCAGACAGATGGAAATGAGGGCTTTCGGATTGACCGCTGTATGGATTATCTCAAGGTAGGTTTTGGCTTTGCGGATGCGTCAGGGCATGATTTTGTGTTCCAGAAAATAATGTGTTATGAATAATCAAAAACGGGGAGTGGGAGGATGTTCTTTTGAATGTAAAAGTACAGATCAAGGAATATTTTAATAGGAATAAGAAGGGAGGAGCCTTGCACTCTGACAGGAAAAAGATCCATTGTCTGTCTTTGGCAAATAAAAGAATATCCTCCTGCTCCTCTGATCGATTTCGGGCGAGTATGACGGTGGAGGCTTGCTTTGTACTTCCTTTCTTTTTATTTGCATTTCTAAATATCATATCTATATTGGAATTATACAGACTGCAGGGAAATATGAGTGCCGCCATGCATGATACAACAAAGCATATGGCGGTGTATGGCTATGAATACCGGGCACTGCGGGGAGCATCTACAGGCGGCGCAGAGTCCCTGGGACTGACATATCTGTATGCTGCAGAAAAAGTAAAAAGCAAGCTGGGAACCGGATATCTTGATAATTCGCCAATCGTGGGAGGCGCATCAGGCATTGGCTGGTT
>JAFOYD010000100.1 GCA_017391545.1 Lachnospiraceae bacterium | reverse complement strand
TCCCTGTGACAGTAGAAATCGCATCGGAGTTTATCTATGACGAACCGGTTGTGGATGACAGGACACTGGTGATCGCAATATCGCAGTCGGGAGAGACGATCGACACATTGGAGGCACTTCGTTATGCCAGAAGAAAAGGATCAGGAAACCTTTCTATCGTGAATGTCAAAGGTTCTACCATAGCCAGGGAGAGTGAGTATGTGCTCTACACAAATGCTGGACCTGAGATTGCAGTGGCAAGCACCAAAGCATACACGACACAGCTGACAGCGCTCTATATGATCACCTGCCGCATGGCTTATGTGCGGGGTGTGTACAATGCGGATCAGGCAAGGGCGTTTGTGAACGAACTGATGACTGTTCCGGAATGTATCAAAAGGGTGATTGCTGACAAAAAGACGCTGCGTGACATTGCACATGGTATCATGGATGCGGAGGATGTGTTCATGATCGGCAGAGGACTTGATTATACAGCGCTTTTGGAGGGATCCCTCAAGCTCAAGGAAATTTCCTATATTCATTCTGAGGCGTATGCATCAGGTGAGTTGAAACATGGAACGATTGCGCTTGTGACGGACAAAACACCGGTCATTACACTGATGACGCAGAGTGCAGTTTTGTCAAAAGAACGTTCTAATGCCATCGAAGTGATGGCAAGAGGAGCGAAAGTAATTGCGTTTACCAAAGAGGATACAGAGTTTGAGAACCCACAGCAGTGGGAACGTATCTACAGACTGCCGTCGCTTCGCGACGAATTGATGGTATTCCCGGCAGTTGTCGCGCTACAGCTTGTGGCATTCTATGTCTCAAGAGATAAGGGACTTGACGTTGATAAGCCAAGAAATCTGGCAAAAGTCGTGACAGTGGAGTAAAAACAAACGATTAAGATATAACACGATGGGAACTAAAATATGGATGTTTTATAACTGTTCAGCAGGTCTGTGCATTTACTGCGCTGACCGTGAGAAAGGGTAGCGGTTGCAGGCACAAATCCATTTGGGAAGCAAATTTTGCATGGATTTGTGCTCGTAACTATGAGGGGACTGAATAGTTACGATGTGTTGTAGAAAAGGTACACAACCGTTTTCATAATTGTTATGAAAGGAGACGCAGTATGATCAGGAAAACACAGCAATATATCATGGCACTTGACCAGGGAACGACCAGCTCGAGATGCATCCTGTTTGACAAGGCAGGCAATATCATCAGTATGGCACAGAAGGAGTTTGAGCAGATTTATCCAAAGGTGGGATGGGTTGAGCATGACCCGATCGAAATCTGGTCGAGCCAGCTTGCGGTGGCAACCGAGGCGATGGCGAAGGTGGGGGCTGAAGCCTCGATGATTGCCGCACTCGGCATCACAAATCAGCGCGAGACAGCAATCGTATGGGACAAAAAAACAGGAGAACCTATCTACAATGCGATCTGCTGGCAGTGCCACAGAACTGCCGACAGAATTGAAGCGCTGAAGCAGGAGGGCTATGACACTGTTATTCGCCAGAAGACAGGTCTGATACCGGATGCCTATTTTAGTGCCACGAAAATCGAGTGGATACTGGATCACGTGGAGGGCGCACGGCAACGCGCCGAAAAGGGCGAGCTGCTGTTTGGCACTGTGGACACCTGGCTCATCTGGAATCTCACAAAGGGACGTGTATTTGTCACGGACTATACCAACGCTTCACGCACCATGCTTTTTAATATTCATGAGCGCTGCTGGGATGAGGAGCTTTTACAGAAGTTTCATATTCCGAGAGCCATGCTTGCTGAAGTAAAGCGCTCAAGCTGCATCTATGGTAAGACGGACGCTGCACTGTTAGGTGGTGAGATTATGATCTCAGGTGCAGCAGGTGACCAGCAGGCGGCACTGTTCGGCCAGTGCTGCTTTTGTGAGGGCGATGTGAAAAATACATATGGTACCGGCTGCTTTCTGCTGATGAATACAGGAAAGAAGGCGGTCGATTCCAAACATGGTCTGATTACCACCATTGCGGCAAGTGACAAAGATGAGGTCGAATATGCACTGGAAGGAAGCGTGTTCGTTGCGGGGGCGGCAATTCAGTGGTTGCGGGATGAGATGCGCATGATCCGCAATTCTGCGCAGTCGCAGAAGTATGCAGAGGCAGTGAAGGATACCGATGGTGTCTACGTCGTGCCAGCCTTTACAGGACTTGGTGCGCCGTACTGGAATCAGTATTGCAGAGGAATGGTGGTCGGCATTACGAGAGGATGCAGCAAGGAACATTTTATCAGGGCAACGGTTGAGTCCCTGGCATACCAGACCTACAGTGTCCTTCATGCGATGGAAAATGACACAAATGTCACAATTAAGCAGCTCAGGGTGGACGGCGGTGCAAGCGCAAATGATTTTCTGATGCAGTTTCAGGCAGATATTCTGAATGGTGCTGTGCTCAGACCGAGCTGTATCGAGACAACTGCGCTCGGCGCGGCATACCTTGCCGGACTTGCCGTCGGCTATTGGAAGGACAAGACTGAAATCATGGAAAACTGGCAGCTTTCAAAGGAAT
>JAFOYD010000099.1 GCA_017391545.1 Lachnospiraceae bacterium | reverse complement strand
GCCCTGATGGTAACCACTGACAAAGCTGGGGTTCTGATCTACCAGACCCGGCAGCGTAATGGAAAACTGCAGCTCATCGATGGGATACTGGAAGCCTGCCAGCACCGGCACACCCAGCCGCAGACGGTTCGCCGGAACCGGCGCAGTCACTGCCGTGGGATCTGTTGCATCGGTAGGCTCTGTATTGGGAAGGGTCTCCTCTGTCAGCATTTCCACACTTCCGTGGATAGAATAGCCTACAGAAAAAGAAAAGTCACCGGACATGCCGCCTAAGATCCTGCCAATATCCACCTGTCTTGCCTGACCGGTCTTTTGGGTCAGCACGGCCTTGCCGTTGAGGGTCACATTGGATGCGTTGGCAGGGACAGGATAGTTTAAATTCTTCTGCGGGGTATCCACATGCAGCGTCACATTGGTGGTCACATCGCAGTTTCCGTCATTAGAGACGTTCACAAAAATACTGACTGTGGTTGCCCGTGTGTTATCTGTTTCCGCAGCAGATACACCAACGCACAAACCCAGCAGCAGGATCATGCTGGAAAGCAATGCCAAAAAGCGCTTCATCGTGCCGTCTCCTTTCGTAAAATTCGGGATATTTCCCATTTTCATCGAAATATTTTAACATATTTACCGCAAAAATGCAAGCAGCATATATTGGGGTAAAGAAGCGCCGCACCCACAAAAGCGGGCAGTAGAGCTTGAGGAGTTTGCTACCTATACAAAGACCAAGAAATATGCGGAGGAGATTGCCAAAGATAAGCTTGGACTCGTCTATGAGAATGAGATTATATTTCAGGAAACAGATTAATGGATATTGTTGCATCGTTTTGTGCGAAAAATAATCGTACAAAACGGTGCATTTTTTGTCAATCAAAAAGTAAAAAAACGTGCATAGGTTTGACAAAAAAATAGCAGTGTCCCTTATATAATGATATGGCGAGAAGCCACATTGGGAAATGGAGTTATTATTATATTTAAGGGGGACAAGTGTTATGATAAAAGCAAAGATCATGAGAATCTCAAGGGAGAATCAAAATAAATCAGGCATCGCAGAGGGATATCTTTTTAATGGATACAGTAAGCGCAAGCTCTACTGCCTGTCAGAAACATATGAGGAGCTGGCAAGACTATACCGCGGAATACCCGGGGACAGGACTGCGTGTGATGACAGAAAGGATTTGTTGTACCAGCGGCAGCTTCAGGAGACAAAGGAGGTATTTGCAAAGCATCTGGATGAGATATCCGGTGCTTTTACCGATGTTGCTGACACCGTAGTACATGTGAGCATGCCTTTGGAGCACAAGAAAAAAGCACTGATACAATATCTCAAAAGACAGGGTATTGTGGTACGTGAGATGATTTTTCTGGAAGGAGGAAGCGCGGGAGACTATGAGAGTATGTCGGATGGACGTCATGGAAACAGGATCAGCATAGAAGCCAGGTCAGCTTCCAGAAGATCCATATCAGCGAGCGTGTTAGGAGCGCTTTTGTCGGATTTTTATGACAGACGGCTTGTGCCCTCCGGAGAGAGCGCTACCGTGATTGGCAGGGCGTATGACACCTTTATTTATGAGGATGAGGCGCGGTATACGATTTTAAGCGCTGTATCGAGGGCTGTCAGAGAGGACGAAAAAATCTCAGGTGACAATTTTTCGCTGGAGGAATATAATCAGAGTCAGGCAGTCATGATGATCGCTGATGGTATGGGCAGTGGAGAGCAGGCCTGCAAAGACAGTCAGGCAGTCATAGAGTTCATGGAACGCTTCCTTGAGGCAGGTTTTCAGAAAGAAAAAGCATTTACGATGGTGAATGGAGCGATCGCCGCACAAAATGGCTGCTGCAATCTTACGACATTAGACTTGTGCGAGATTAATCTGCTGACCGGTGATGCGGAATTTATCAAGGCTGGCGCAGCACCCAGTTATATTAAGCGCGGCATGAGAGTTGATGAGGTATCGGCAGATACGCTTCCTCTTGGGAGTATGGAGGAACTGTGTCCTATGACACAGGGTGTACGGCTTTCCGATACGGATTTCCTGATCATGGTATCTGATGGTATCTTTGATGCAATCGAAAATGCAGGTGTCCATAAAATCAAGGAAGTCATATCGGGAAACAACACATCAAATCCCAAGGAGTTGTCTGATTACATACTGCAATATGCGATCAACTGTCAGGGAGGAAGAATTCGGGATGATATGACGGTGCTGACATGCTGCATCAAGCGGAAGGATTATAACGTTTTTTAAATTCGGAAAAGGCAGGAGGTTACAAATGATAGAAAAAGTTCTGAAATACGTGCAGGAGCAGCATATGCTTGAAGCGGGGGACTGCGTGGTGGCTGGTGTGTCCGGCGGTGCGGATTCGATATGCCTTTTTTACATGCTGCTTGAGATCAGAAAGGTGATTCCGATTGAGATCAGGGTCGTTCATGTCAATCATCTGATCCGGTCTGACGCGGCAGAAGATGCAGCATATGTGCAAAGCATGTGTGCGATGCATGAGATTCCGTTTACACTGGTCGAGAAGGATGTGGAGGTATTGGCAGGAAGGCTTCACATTTCCACAGAGGAAGCAGGAAGAAATGTGCGTTATGAGGCATTCTACAGGGAGCTTGGAACCAGAAAGGGTAAAATCGCTGTAGCCCACAACAAAAATGACTGCTGTGAAACCTTTTTGTTCAATCTTTTCCGTGGAAGTTCCCTAAAAGGCCTGGCAGGAATCAGACCGGTGCGTGACAGAATCATCCGTCCACTGATGTGTGTGGAAAGAGCAGAGATCGAACAATTTTTGCAGGAGAGAACGATTCATTATTGCATAGACAGCACCAATTTGGAGGATAATTATACAAGGAACAGGATACGTCATCATATTCTGGAGACAGCTGTGAAAGAAATCAGCCCGGCAGCGGTAAATCACATCAGCAATGCATGTGAGCGGGTAAGTGAAGCATATGATTTGATAGAGGATGTCACAAAGCAGGGCTATGAATCCTGCGTGAAGAGGACAACGGGCGGTTATCACATTGATGAAGCAGCCTTCAGACGGCTTCACAAGACCATTCGGGGATATGTCCTGATGGAGGTGCTGTCAAGAGCTGCAGGCAGCAGCAGGGACTTGGAGACCGTACACATCAGGCAACTGGAAGCACTTATGGAAAATCAGTGTGGCAGGCTGGTAAAGCTGCCATATAAGCTGTGTGCAAGGCGTGACTATACTGGAATCTGCATCTGCCGGGAAGATGCCAGAGAACAGAAGGATCAGGTGCCACATGAGGTTGCCCTGCCAGCGGATGTGCACACAAGGCTTCTTGCGGGAGAAATCGTCGTGCTTCCGCTGAATGCACATCAGCGTTTCAAGCTGGAAATTGTGCCGGGAAGGAAATTTGGCAGCGATTTGCAAAATATTCCGCAAAAAAAGTATACGAAATGGATTGATTATGATAAAATAAAGGATAACGTTGTCGTAAGAACCCGAAAATCAGGGGATTATCTGACAATAAATGCATCAAATCAGCGAAAAAGCCTGAAGACGTATTTGATAGACAACAAAATACCCCAGGAAAAACGCAGTCGTATCTGGCTCGTGGCTGATGGCAGCCATGTGATCTGGATTGTAGGAGAGCGCATCAGCAGCTACTATAAGGTCAGTGAGAGCACAGAAAGGATTTTGAAGCTTGCATTTATTGATGACAATACTGTCAATAAATATAACAAAAGTAACTGAATGGTTACGAACTAAGGAGGATCCAAAGAATGGCTGAAAGAGTGAGAGTCATGTTGACGGAGAATGAGGTGAATGCCAGAATCAAAGCGATTGGCGAGCAGATCAGCCGCGACTATGAGGGCAGACAGGTACATCTGGTATGTGTGCTCAAGGGCGGAAGCTTTTTTATGTGTGAGCTTGCAAAAAATATTACAGTTCCTGTATCACTGGATTTTATGTCGGTATCAAGTTATGGTGGTGACACCAAATCAAGCGGTGTTGTTAAGATTGTCAAGGACCTTGACGATCCGCTGAAGGATAAGGATGTCATTGTGGTAGAGGATATTGTGGATTCCGGAAGAACGCTTAGCTATCTGCTGGAGCTTCTGGGACAACGCGGGCCGAAGAGTCTGCGGCTATGTACCCTGCTTGACAAGCCGGACAGACGAGTGGTTGATGTAAAAGTGGATTATACAGGCTTTGAGATTCCTGATGAATTTGTGGTTGGTTATGGTCTTGATTATGACCAGCGCTACAGAAATCTTCCATACATTGGTGTCGTTGAGTTTGATGAGAACTGATTTACATTAAGATTTTTAGGGAGTTGTAAAAAGCCAGAAGGAGATTAAAATTGGGAAAAGGTGCAAAAGGAATTAATTTAACATTTATTATTATTATGCTGTTGGTATTTGCGCTGATTTGGGCAAGTACCATTAATGACAACAGCGCTTCCTATACGAGGGGGCAGTTTTCAGCAGATTTAGAGAATGGGCAGGTCGTGGATGTGGAGATACAGCCTAATTCACAGGTGCCTACAGGTACGCTACGCATTACCTTAAAGGACAGTCAGCAGAAGACGTTATATGTGTCAGATGTGGTTGAGATTCAGGAACTTTTGAAGAACTACAACATTGATCCTGTCGTTAAGGATGTACCCCAGAAGAACTGGTTTCTGACGGAACTGATACCGTTTCTGCTGATTCTGATCGTGATCGTGTTTCTGTTCAGCTCGATGAACGCACAGAATGCGGGAAACAGTGGTGGCAAGATGATGAATTTCGGCAAGAGCCGTGCGCGTCTCACCACAGGGGGTGAAGTCACGTTAAAGGACGTGGCAGGACTTCGTGAGGAGAAGGAGGACTTGGAGGAAATCGTGGATTTCCTGAAAGACCCTTTAAAATATACAAAGGTAGGTGCGAGAATTCCCAAGGGCGTATTGTTGGAGGGTGCGCCCGGTACAGGTAAGACGCTTCTTGCAAAGGCAATTGCAGGCGAAGCAAACGTACCGTTTTTCTCCATATCAGGTTCGGACTTTGTGGAGATGTTCGTAGGCGTCGGCGCTTCCAGAGTGCGCGATCTTTTTGCAGAAGCAAAGAAGAACGCGCCTTGTATCATCTTTATCGATGAGATTGACGCGGTGGCAAGGCGACGCGGAACCGGTATGGGCGGAGGTCATGATGAGCGTGAACAGACCTTGAACCAGATGCTTGTGGAGATGGATGGATTTGGCACGAACGAGGGAATTATCGTTATGGCAGCGACAAACCGTGTCGATATTCTGGATCCTGCGATCCTGCGTCCGGGACGCTTTGACAGGAAGATCAGTGTATCACCTCCTGATGTGGGTGGCAGAGAGGAAATCCTCAATGTACATGCAAAAAATAAGCCGTTATCAGAGGATGTGGACTTAAAACAGGTGGCACAGACCACAGCAGGCTTTACGGGTGCTGATCTTGAAAATCTGATGAACGAGTCAGCAATTCATGCCGCTAAGGAAAACAGAGCCTATATCAAACAGGATGATATCAAGAAGGCATTTATCAAAGTAGGCATTGGTGCAGAGAAAAAGAGCCGCATCATTTCAGACAAAGAAAAGAAAATTACGGCTTACCATGAGGCAGGGCATGCAATTTTGTTCCATGTGCTTCCGGATGTGGGACCGGTATATACGGTATCCATTATTCCAACAGGACTTGGTGCAGCCGGTTATACGATGCCATTGCCTGAGCGGGATGAAATGTTCAACACCAAGGGAAAAATGCTGCAGGATATCATGGTATCGCTTGGTGGACGTATTGCAGAGGAAATCATCTTTGATGATGTGACGACTGGGGCTTCCAGCGATATCAAGAAGGCTACCAAGGTCGCAAGGGCTATGGTAACACGCTATGGATTCTCTGAGAACATTGGTGTCATCAATTATGATGAGGAGGACAATGAGGTATTTATCGGACGTGATCTGGCACATACCAGAAGTCACTCGGAGGCAGTTGCCAGCGAGATTGACATCGAGGTGAAATCGATTGTGGATGATTGCTACAAAAAGGCAAAGGATATCATCCTTGCGAACGAAAAGGTTCTTCATGCCTGTGCACAGCTCCTTCTTGAGAAGGAAAAGATTGGCAGGGAAGAATTTGAAGCGCTTTTTGAGGTGACTGCTTAATTGTCGTATAAGGCGATTATGATACAATGACAAAAATGTTTGTCAAAAGTATCTAAAATTAAATTTGATTTAAGTTTTTCTAATGTAGAAAACGAAAGGTATTTGTCGAATATATACAAAATATAGCGTTAAAAATTGTAATATTTGTGAGAAGTTCGAATAGATTTATAGTAGGAATCTGCTATAATAACTACTTGTAACCCCCCCAATATATTATATAGTTTTTTGTTATACCCCATAAAAAACAAATACCTTCTCTAAAAGAGACAGCATGTAACGGCTGTCTTTTTTG
>JAFOYD010000098.1 GCA_017391545.1 Lachnospiraceae bacterium | reverse complement strand
CCCTTCCTTCACTTTCTACTATATATCTTAACACAAATTGTGAATTATTCCAACACTTCACTCAGTCTTTGTCTCTATCAAATATCATGCGCTGCTCTTCATAAAACCTTACCTTTTCTTCAAATGGAAGTTCTTGGTCGCCTTAACAATATTACCTCACGCCCATTGTTATAATACATTTGCAGAATATCATCGGAGTTTCAATAGTATAATATAGAAACCTCTATTCTTCACAGCGGCTATCGCCTTCCTTTATCTTTTAGGAAAAGCTGAAGCCGAAGGTTTGAATGGGAAAATATAGATCAAGCCCAAAATGCAAATCTAAACAGTCTAAAAACCCCCATCACACAGATTACTCTATCTAATGGGGTTCATCTTTACATTATAATCTTACTATCAAAATACTGTTCCTGAAAATGAATCTGTTCCCTGATTTCTTCCTCCGTAAAAATCCTATCCTCCGGTGCAACAACCCACTTTTCTTCCACATCATCGTTTCTATGAACAACAGCGATAATTTTACCCGTGAACGTTTCTACTGCCTCATTCACACCTAATATGTAGGCATCCTGTTCCTCTCCATCCGGTGCCATGACACCTTCTATGTATCCATAATTGATTGGATAATAGATATCCTTATGTTTTGGATGTAAACTGCCTAATGGTCTGTCAACCGTTACGGTCACTGTACTACCAATCAAATATTTTTTATTATCTTCTAATAACATAATCCACCTATTTTACTAATTCGCCACCCAAAATTACGTTCTGCACAGACAGATCATTGCGTGATAAAAGGACACAGTCCCCGTACGCGCCTGCAGCAATGCGTCCGTACAGCGACTCTACACCGATAGATTTGGCAGGATTGTATGTTGCGCAGCGCACCGCTGTTTCCAGCGGAATTCCCATCGCTACTGCCGTTCTCATGCAGTCCATAAGATTTGTCACTGAACCTGCCAGTGTACCGTCCGCCAATGTGGCGCGATTCCCCTTTACCTCAACATTCAAACCGCCAAGCGTGTATGCGCCATCCGGCATACCGGCCGCACGCATGCTGTCACTGATCAAAATCATCCGCTCCCCGCCAAACATTGAGAATGCCCCGCGCACCGCTGACGGATGTATATGCACACCATCGCAGATCAGCTCTGGCATGACATGTGAAGCATCAGCCGCCGCACCGATCACTCCTGGTGCGCGGTGCGTAAATCCAGGCATTGCATTAAAGCAATGTGTCACGTGATCCGCACCCAGACCAAATGCTTCATACGCCGTATCATAATCACTCGTCGTATGCCCAAGAGAGATATGTACCTGTTCATGCAGTTCACGAATAAAGTCCATCGCGTGCGCTGTTTCCGGAGCAATCGTGATCAATCGGATCAATCCCTGCGCTGCCTCCTGCAGCCGATGAAACATCCCAATGTCTGGCTCCCTGATATATGCCGGATTTTGTGCACCTTTCTTTTCCGCAGCGATAAACGGTCCCTCCAGATGAATCCCACACAGTCTTGCCACCTGTCTGCCTTGTGCCCCCGACTGATCGTCGGATGCATATTCAAAAGCATTTTCACAGATTCCCCGCAGCATTTCCTCTGACAAGGTCATCGCCGCCGGGCAGATTGCCGTGATCCCGTTTCGCAATTCATAATCACCGATCGCATCCAACGCCTCCGGCGTACCGTCCGAAAAATCATAGCCCTCACAACCATGAAAATGTACATCCACCAATCCCGGTATGAGGTAATTCTCCTGTGCATCGATTACAGTTTCGCCATCTGATGGCAGACGAGCCTGATTCGAAAAATACCCATGTTCAATCACGGTATCCTTTTTTACAAAGCCCTGTTCCAGCGTATATACATACGCATTTTTTATTATCATCGATCCCTTCTCCTTTTGCCCGTTGTTGTCCAGCCCAAGAAGCTGGAGATCCACTCCGTCCAGCCAACGAATCGTCTCCTCATACACAGCGTGACCGCCTGCACATCATCCTTCATGCCCTCGGGAATGAAGAACGCATTTTACTCCAACAGCAATGTCAATAATAGGCTTTGCCTTAATTGCCAGTATTGCAGTTGTACTGTTCCACGTTTCAATCCGAATGACATATTATATCCAAGCATAATCCCCGCCTGTTAAAGCAAGGGATAAAAGTGTATCCATCTTCTCTACTTCTTCTGCTCCTCGAATCATTTCCATTAGCTTTGCTGATTCAACGATTACAGGCATTTCCTCGTCTGGTCCGATTTCCATATCTGGTGCCTCTCCGCAATATGGGCAGACAAGAGATGGGGCAATTCTTAAATCCAGAAATCTGTTGCCACATTCTTTGCATTCATAATATCCACACTGTTTCGTTCCATCTGGTACATAATACATGATTTGTTCTCCTCTATTTTTACGTATAATCGAAATTTTCTCTAATTATAAGGTTTTCTTATCACAATAACAAGCGAATTATTTTGTAATGATATCGTAAGCCCTCTCATATTTCTAGCCAAAGCTTATAGATTCTATCAGCCACATACCCGTACCACCATCCGAATCATCCATATCAACATCGCCAAGCAAGACGAAGATATAATTCATTACTCCGAATGCACATATGTAATCACTCCTAAATTCTCTTTGCTATCTCAATAGCAATATACAATTTGTCCATATTAT
>JAFOYD010000097.1 GCA_017391545.1 Lachnospiraceae bacterium | reverse complement strand
TAAAAAGCGGATTAAAGAAAGCTGCAGTACACAGAAAACGGCTGATCACATTCCGTAGACTGCCCGGTGGAGAATGGTGATATTTCCGTATATGGTGCTGCGATACACAGAAGTAAATTTGCATGGATGCAAATTTAGGCGAGACGTTGGCATGGAAGCCGACTCGAGCCGGCTTCGTACGTCCTAGAAAGCCTTGGGCAGCATATTAGGAAATTCCCATTCGGAATCCATTGGCAGTCCGAGGAATGTGATCAGCCGTTTTCGTCCGCTTGCCAACATTTTAGACTGCATGACTCTGCATGCCGCCTTGCAATGCCCTATCATACGAACGCATCAGCTCCGCCATCACAGAATCCCAGCTTCTCTCCTTTGCGGTATGCAGCGCTCCCATAGACAGACGCTCACGCAAAAGCGGATTTGTACGCAGCTTCATCAGCGCCTCTGCGATTTCATCACTTTGACGGTATCCTGTCACAATTGCATTTTTTCCATTGACCGCAAAATCCGTCACACCGCCCTCATCCGTACAGATACAGGCAAGACCGCTTGCCATCGCCTCCAACAGGACATTGCCTAAAGTCTCCGTACCTGACGGGAACACGAAGGCATCCGCATCTGCATACAGCTGCGCAAGCATTTCCCCGCGCACAAATCCTGTCGTCACTACATTATCGATGCCGCACTGCTCCAGCGTATCCCGAAAAGGCCCGTCTCCCGCAAAGGCAAATATCATATCCTTGCCAAAGCCCTCTCGATTCAGTCTGCGGATCGCCTCCAGATAATAATCAATCCCCTTCTCAAAAGAAAGCCTGCCCGCGTAAAGACAGATAAATTTATCTTCGCCAAGCTGCCTGCGCCATGTTCCCTGCCTTTTCTGTGGTGAATAAAGTACCGTGTCAACGCCCCTCGTCCAAACGTCAAGATTCCGGTAACCTTGTGCCTCAAGCTGTCTGTAGGTCTGCATTGAGGGGCACAGATTCAGACGGGCATAACTGTGAAAATGCTTAAAGTATGCCCTGACAGGCTTTTCCAAAAACTTTGCATGAAAATATTCCAAATACTGTTCAATGTTGGTATGGTACGACATGACCACCGGAATCCCTGTCTCTCTGGCAATGCGGAGTCCCTCCTGCCCCATCGTAAACTCCGTCACGATGTGAATCAGATCCGGCTGATAATCAAGAATTTTCTTTTTGATTGCAATATGATATGGTGTCATCACAGCGAGTCTGCTGTTTGGTGAAAAAGGAATCTGAAATCCCTTGAAACGAATAATATCCCTCTCCTGCGCCTCATCAGCATACTCCGGCGCAAAGAAGATATGCTCAATTCCCTGACAGTCAAGATACTGGTGAAGCCTCGAGAGCGTGTTTGCCACGCCATTGATCTCTGGATAATAGGTGTCTGTAAAATATGCAATGCGCATCCTCTACACCTCCCGTTGTCCGTTTATGATTAGCGGCTGCTGCGGTGTACTGATCATCTCAAGCATTGTCGCATCGAAAAGGTGTTGATTTCTGCACATCAATCCGGCAAAATACTGCATCACACAGCCGACCGCCTGACAGATATAGCGCTCATCTGTCTCAAAGCCTGTCTGCTCCTGCTCATATTTTTCGTGAAGTCTGCAAAGCTGATCCTTTAAATCGTCTGTTGATGTCACGGTTTCCATGTTCAAAGCGGGCTGGTCGTTGTCACTTAGCAGATACTGTGTGAACTGCTTTTCATATTGAATATGCTCTGCCAGTCTTCCCCGAAATCCACTGTTATGTGGAAACGTGAAAAAATCCTCCACATAATGAAGCAGATAACCAAGATACATGCACGAAAAACCGCTCATTCCTCCCCAGCTCTCAAAACTCTCCATCTTTCTAGCAATCTTCTCAAAAGCGCTCTCCCAAGTGTGCCCTGTCAGATATGTATGGTACAGCAAGTCCGGCAGAATACTGCCAAACATCAGCCAACGCTTATATGGCTGAAAGTCTTTCCCTATAATACGCTCTGTCAGCAACAGATGTCCCTTCTTATTCATACTTTTCTACCCCTCATCTCAATTATTTATTACTACATTTCCAACTTAACAGAGGCACGTAAAATCTGCTACCACCCTAAAACAAAATATAAGTAAAGACTATGTAAACCTGATATTTTTAAGGTACTTCACGACCAGGTGCGGTATCGACACCTTTGTTTTTCCAAGTGCTTTGATCAGCCGCAGTTTCCCTTTGTCTGCCGGAAGTGCCTGATGAAGCCTGACATTGTCTTCCCGCCAGCGCTCCACTGCCCCGCATGTCGCATAGACCACACAACCGTCCGCAAAGGCAAGCGCATCGGCAAGTTCTTTTTCACGATTGTCATGCTCACCATAGTAGTCCGATATGCGCTGGATGCTCAGCTCGCTCACTCCATTATACGCAGGTGCAAGACTCCTTGCCTGTGGCATCGTGACCTGATACAGCTGTGACATACATCCGTTTCCACGCGACGGATAATATCGCTGCTCCCCATCGTAAGTACCAAATGGGTTGATGCTGACTTCCAGCTTCCCTCCGTCAGATCGCAGCCGCATCGGACAGTGTGCCATGCTT
>JAFOYD010000096.1 GCA_017391545.1 Lachnospiraceae bacterium | reverse complement strand
TCATCATTCAGAAAATGGTGGAGCTTGGTGTGTATGAGATCATTCCCGTCGCCATGAAACGCTGTGTTGTCAGGCTTGATGACAAAAAGGCAAAGTCAAAGATTGCGCGGTGGCAGGGCATTTCAGAGGCGGCAGCAAAGCAGAGCAAGCGTGGCGTCGTGCCACAGATTCATGATGTGATGAGCTATCAGTCTGCTCTGGAATATGCACAGACAATGGATGTGAAATTAGTACCCTACGAGATGGAACAAACGCTGGATGGTGCATCAGGCATGGCAGGCACAAAGCAGATTATCGAAGGCTTAAGACCGGGGCAGTCGGTCGCAGTCTTTATCGGACCAGAGGGAGGCTTCGAGGAAAGTGAAATTCAATCAGCAATCGATGCGGGCATGAAGCCCATTACGCTCGGAAAACGTATCCTTCGAACAGAGACAGCCGGTATGACGGTGATGGCATGGCTGATGTATCAGCTTGAGCCATAAAATTATCAACTTGCATATATACAAGCATTCTGCTATGATTAAATACAGCGCAAATTTGAACCAAAGTACGAAAGAGCGCATATTTTATATTACAGGATACTATATCAGAACCGGATGTTAGCGGTTCTGATAGTGAAGTTAAATACGTTTGAAGGTGTAAATATGACAGAAGTTTATCTTGACAATTCGGCGACAACAAAATGTCTGCCAGAGGTGGCAGCTCTCATGACGCATATCCTATGTGAGGACTACGGGAATCCATCGAGCATGCATAGAAAGGGTGTCGAGGGCGAAAAGTACGTGCGCTATGCCAGAGAAGTGATTGCGAAATGTATGAAGGTACAGGAAAAGGAAATACTTTTCACATCAGGTGGAACAGAGTCTGATAACATTGCACTGATCGGTGGTGCATTTGCAAACAGCAGAGCAGGCAGACACATCATAACGACAAAAATCGAACATCCTGCCATCCTGCAGACATGTGCGTATCTGGAGGAACAAGGCTTTGAAGTGACGTATCTGCCAGTGGATTCGACAGGAGTCATCAGGCTGAAGGACCTTGAAAGGGCGATGACGCCACATACAATTCTTGTTTCCATTATGCATACGAATAATGAAATCGGAGCAGTGCAGCCAATTGAGCAGGCGGGCGAACTGATCAAGCGTATGAACCCAAGGACGCTGTTCCATGTTGATGCAGTACAGGGCTTTGGAAAGTTCAGAATCTATCCCAAGCGTATGAACATTGATCTGATGTCGGTCAGTGCCCACAAGATCCATGGACCTAAAGGCGTGGGATTTTTGTACATCAATGAAAAGGCAAAAGTCAGACCGATCATGTTCGGCGGTGGTCAGCAGAAAGGCATGCGCTCAGGCACGGAGAATGTGCCGGGAATTGCCGGTATGGCAAAGGCTATCGAAGAATTGTTTGTTGATTTTGAGCCAAAGATCAATTATCTGTACGGCTTAAAGGAGCGCTTTGTCAAGGGTGTGAGCAGCATTGAAGGCATTCAGATCAATGGTCCTGCCAGAAGAGATGGTGCGCCGCATGTGGTAAGCGTGTCTATAGAGGGAATCAGAAGCGAGGTCATGCTGCATGCCCTTGAAGATAAGGGCATCTATGTATCGGCAGGAAGTGCCTGCGCCTCAAACAAGCCGGCGATATCGGCTACATTAAAGGCAATTGGTGTTGAGAAGCAGTATCTGGATTCGACACTCCGGTTTAGCTTCAGCGTGTTTACAACAGAGGAAGAGATTGATTTCACAGTCAAATGCATGAGTGAGCTGATACCGATGCTCAGGCGCTATACCAGGCACTAAATGCCAAAATCCATAGGAGGAACGATATGTACAAATCATTTTTAATAAAGTACGCTGAGATCGGCGTGAAGGGCAAGAACCGATATCTGTTCGAGGACAGATTGTGCGAGCAGATACGTTATGCCCTTACCCGCTGTGAAGGTGAATTTGAAGTGACAAAGTCACAGGGAAGAATTTATGTCAATGCCCTTTCGGCATTTGATTTTGATGAGACTGTTGAAAATCTCAAGACAGTATTTGGCGTGACAGGCATCTGCCCTGTTGTCAGTGTGGAGGACGAGGGCTTTGAAAAGCTCTGTCAGGATGTGGTCGCGTATATGGATCAGGTCTACCCTGATAAGAATATCACATTTAAAGTAGAGGCACGCAGAGCCAGAAAGAATTATCCCAAAAATTCCATGGAAATCAACTGTGATATCGGAGAGGCGTTATTAAATGCATTTCCTGAAATCAGGGTTGACGTGCATAAGCCGGACGTGCTGCTTCGCATTGAAATCCGTGAGAAGATCAATATTTATTCCGTTGTGATTCCGGGTCCCGGGGGGCTTCCTATCGGAACGAATGGAAAGGGCATGCTTTTACTGTCAGGCGGAATCGACTCGCCGGTAGCAGGCTACATGATTTCCAAACGCGGTGTGAAGATTGATGCAGTTTATTTCAATGCACCACCTTATACCAGCGACCGCGCAAAGCAGAAGGTCATCGATCTGGCAAGGATCGTATCAAAATACAGCGGACCGATCAATCTGCATATTATTAATTTTACAGATATACAGCTCTATATTTACGACAAGTGTCCTCATGATGAGCTGACGATTATCATGAGACGGTATATGATGCGTATCGCAGAGGAAATCGCAAAGGAAAATGGGTGTCTTGGATTGATTACCGGAGAAAGCATTGGTCAGGTGGCATCACAGACGATGCAGTCACTGATGGCGACCAACGACGTTTGCACGATGCCTGTATACAGACCATTGATCGGATTTGACAAGCAGGAAATTGTAGAGGTTTCTGAGAAAATTGATACCTATGAGACATCGATCCTTCCATATGAGGACTGCTGTACCATATTCGTGGCAAAGCATCCTGTGACCAAGCCGAACCTTAATGTGATTCGTATTCATGAGAGAAATCTTGATGAGAAGATAGATGAGCTTGTAAAGACCGCACTTGAGACAGATGAAGTAATCGAAATAAAGTATCAGTAATTATTTTATGTTACGACAAAACAAAATCAGGTACATAGGAACTATGTACCTGATCAGTTTTCAATCAATCTTAAAAAATAAGATACAGATATTTGTCAAAACCTTAGATTAAGTAAGGCTTCAATACGTCCATAATCTCGTCTGTGCTGCCCTCAGCATGAATATTCAGATCGATTGGTTTAGATAAATCCAAGCTGAAGATACCCATGATTGACTTTGCGTCAATAACGTATCTGCCTGAAACAAGGTCGAAATCATAATCGAACTTTGTGATGTCGTTAACGAAAGATTTTACCTTATCAATTGAGTTTAAAGAAATCTGAACTGTTTTCATTCTGACTACCTCCTTTTATTATACCTTCATTCATAATAATAAAGGTAATCGGTGGAAAAGTCAACCAAAGATAGAAAACAGTTGTCATAAAAAATGACGAAAATACACAAAAAATATGTACAAGTTGACATTTTAGGAAGCAATAGAACCGAAAGGAAAGAATGAAATGAAGACAGTAGCATACCACAATCTGGGATGTAAGGTGAATTCCTATGAGATGGATGCCATGCTCCAGTCACTGCGTCAGAGGGGTTATCAGATCGTGCCATTTGACGAAAAGGCAGACATCTATATCGTAAATACATGTACAGTAACAAATATCGCAGACAGAAAAAGCAGACAGATGCTGCACAAGGCAAAAAAGACAAATCCTGAGGGGATTGTGGTTGCCGTAGGCTGCTATGTACAGTCAGACACACAGGCTGTGGAGGCGGACTGTGCAGTGGATCTAATGATCGGAAACAATAGAAAAAAGGATCTGGTAGAGATTCTGGAGGCGTATTTTGACGGTGCCACGCAGGAAAGTGTCATTGATATCAACCACACTTTGGAGTATGAAGAGATGCGCCTGACTTCGACTCAGGAGCACACCAGGGCATATATTAAGGTACAGGATGGCTGTAATCAGTTCTGTACTTACTGTATGATACCATATGCCAGAGGGCGTGTCAGAAGCCGAAACAAATCGGCTGTACTTGAGGAAATCAAAGGACTTGTAAAAGCCGGTTACAAGGAATTTGTGCTGACAGGCATCCATATCAGTTCATATGGCATGGATTTCAAAGAGGGGCAGGATTGTGGAGAAAACCTGCTTACGCTTGTGCAGGCAATCGATATGATCGAAGGTGTGGAAAGAATTCGGATCGGTTCGCTGGAACCGCGTATTGTGACAGAAGAATTTGCAAAGGAACTGTCAAAGCTCAGTCACATTTGCCCACATTTCCATCTTTCGTTACAAAGTGGCTGTGAGACGGTATTGAAGCGTATGAACCGCCACTATACACCACAGGAATATCTGACGAGTGTGGGATTTTTGCGGGATGCATTTGAGCACCCTGCGATTACGACAGATATCATCGTCGGATTCCCGCAGGAGACAGATGAGGAATTTGAGGTGACAAGAGATTTTGCCAGGAACATCTGTTTTTATGAGATGCATATTTTTAAATATTCTAAGCGTAAGGGCACAAAAGCGGCAGTGATGGCAGGTCAGGTATCGGAAGAAATCAAGACAAAGCGGAGTGCAGTACTGCAGGAGATCGAAGTGAGAGACTCGAAACAGTTCAGGGCATATTATGTCGGTAAAAATGTGGAGGTGCTCATCGAGGAGAAGAAAGAAATTGATGGAAAAGAGTACTGGATTGGTCATACGAAGGAATATGTGAAGGTGGCAACCAGAGTCAAAGGGGAGCAAAACCTTCAAAATCAACTGCTTACAGGAAATATCACGGACTTTTTAAATGATGAGATTCTGATTATGGAAGTGTGATCAGGATCTGCTTTTGAAAATATAAAGTATTTATTGAATTTTGTGACAAATTAAGTTATGATAAATATAACAATGCGAAAGGACAAAACCCGATCGATTGAAAGGAGCATAGAAAATGGAAGATTTAACACGCACACAATTTATTCAGTTGACACCTGAAGCACTGGGAGAAGATGCTTCTGTTAAGGATGTGATTGCGTCTGTATATGCTGCTCTTACAGAGAAAGGGTACAATCCGGTTAATCAGATCGTTGGCTATATTATGTCAGGAGATCCTACCTATATCACGAGCCACAAGGGCGCAAGGGCTATGATTATGAAGGTGGAGAGAGACGAGCTTGTAGAGGAGATGCTGAAATCATATATCGATAATGCAGGCTGGCGCAGGACAGGCCAATAGGAGAGATACATGAGAAAAATGGGACTTGATTTTGGATCAAAGACAGTGGGCGTAGCGATTAGTGACCCACTTTTGATCACTGCCCAGGGAATTGAGATTGTACGCAGGAAGTCTGAGAGCAAGCTTCGTCAGACCTTGGCAAGAATTGAAGAACTGATTGTAGAGTACGAAGTGGATGAAATCGTGCTAGGTTATCCTAAGAATATGAATGATACACTGGGAGAGCGCGTGGAAAAGACACTTGCCTTCAAAGAAATGCTTGAGCGAAGGACAGGGCTTAGTGTACAGCTGTGGGACGAGCGTTTGACTACAGTAGCAGCAGATAAAGCTATGATGGAAGCCGGTATAAGACGTGAGGAGAGAAAAGAACACGTCGACAGGATAGCGGCAGTTTTTATTTTGCAGGGATATTTGGATTATTTGCGCAATCAGAAACAGCGCGAGGAATAAGTAGAAGTGACTATGAGGGTGCCGAATAGTTATGTGGAAGAAAGGTTTGGTTTACTGAAATGGAAAAAATTACCTTTATGCCGGATGGAGAAGAAGCAGTGGATTTTTATGTGTTGGAGCAGACTACCATTGGCGGGGTGAATTATATTCTGGTAACAGATGCAGAGGAAGAGGAGGATGGCGAAGCATATATTTTAAAGGCCAATCCCGGTGCAGACAGTAATGAGCAGGTTTATAGTATGGTAGAGGATGATGATGAACTTGCAGCTGTAGCGGGTGTCTTTGAAAATATGCTTGATGACATCGACCTTGTCTGAAAATATTATTATTTAGGAACGGTAAAAACGTTACAGGAGGTTTATTTTGAAACAGAACAAACAACAAAATACGTCAAAGCTTAAGATTATTCCTTTAGGAGGTCTTGAGCAGATTGGAATGAACATTACTGCCTTTGAGTATGAAGACAGTATTGTTGTGGTGGACTGCGGTCTGAGCTTTCCGGCTGATGATATGCTGGGCGTAGACCTTGTCATACCCGATGTCACTTATCTGAAGAACAATCAGGACAAGGTCAAAGGATTTGTGATCACGCATGGACACGAGGACCATATCGGCGCATTACCGTATGTGCTCAAGGAGATTAATGTGCCGATTTATGCCACTAAGCTTACGATGGGAATTATCGAAAATAAGCTGACAGAGCACAATCTCATGCACAATGTGCGCAGAAAAGTCGTGAAATTCGGACAGAATATCAATCTCGGATGTTACCGTATTGAGTTCATCAAGACAAATCACAGTATTGTGGATGCAGCAGCGCTGGCAATTTATTCGCCAGCCGGCATCGTCGTTCATACAGGCGACTTCAAGGTAGATTATACGCCTGTCTATGGAGATGCGATTGATTTGCAGCGTTTTGCCGAGCTTGGAAAAAAAGGTGTGCTGGCACTGATGTGCGACAGCACCAACGCAGAACGGCCGGGCTTCACACCTTCGGAGAAAAAGCTTGGACCTGTCTTTGATACCCTGTTTGAGGAACATAAAAAGACGCGTATTATCATTGCTACGTTTGCTTCCAATGTTGACAGAGTGCAGCAGATTATCAATACTGCTGACAAGTTCGGCAGAAAGGTTGTGGTCGAGGGACGAAGCATGGTGAATATTATTGAGACCGCTTCTAACCTGAACCGTATCAGCATACCGGAGAATACACTGATCGATATTGAGCGGCTGAAAAATTATCCGAAGGACAAGACGGTCATTATTACGACCGGAAGCCAGGGTGAGAGTATGGCGGCACTCAGTCGTATGGCAAATGGCATGCACAAGAAGATTTCGATTGGAAAAGGTGATA
>JAFOYD010000095.1 GCA_017391545.1 Lachnospiraceae bacterium | reverse complement strand
GACGTCCTTTGCCTTGTCCTGTTCTTCCTCTTCCTGAAAGGTATCCTGATTTTTTAATTCTTTTACGGAAATCTCCATGTTTTTACTACCTCTTTGTAATCTTACACAAGTCTTTTACTACTTCGCCGGCTATGATCAGTCCTGCTACCGACGGCACAAAAGCAACACTGCCTGGAATCGCTCTCCGCTCTGTACATTTATGCTCTGCCCCGGGTGGGCAGATACAGTTCGTCTTGCAGCTAATCGCCATATCCTCCTGTGGTTTGATCGGCTCCTCCTCGGAATACACGACCTTAAGCTCCTTTACACCACGCTTTTTGAGTTCCCTTCGCATCACTTTTGCCAGCGGGCAGACCTTTGTCTTGTAGATATCTGCGACCTGAAACCTGCTTGCATCCAGCTTGTTTCCTGCTCCCATACTACTGATCACCGGTACTCCCAGTTCCTTTGCCTTCATGATCAGCTCAATTTTCGCTGTAACGGTGTCGACCGCATCCACGACATAATCATACTCCTCAAATGGAAAGTCGCTGGAATTTTCGGGAAGGAAAAAGCATTTGTGAATTCTGACATCCGTGTCAGGATTGATGTCAAGAATCCGCTCCTTCATGACATCCACCTTGTATTTTCCCACTGTACTGCGTGTAGCGATAATCTGCCTGTTGAGGTTGGTCAGGCAGACCTTATCATCATCAATCAAATCAAACGCTCCGACTCCACTGCGCACCAGCGCCTCGCAGACATATCCGCCTACACCGCCTACGCCAAACACGGCAACTCTTGAAGCTGCCAATTTTTCCATTGCCTCTTTGCCGAGCAATAACTCTGTCCTTGAAAACTGTGTCAACATTCGCACGTCTCCTTCAATACCCAAACCAATCAATTTACAACAATCACCTATACAGAAAACCAGCGAATTCAATGCATGACTACACATGCAATGCATCCGCCAGTTGTTTTCCTAGTAATTCTATTGGTAATATTATAATATTGTCATCCTATGTTGTCAATTGGATTTTAAATAAGCCTTCAGCACATTTCTAAATGCGGTGGGTAGTGCGATTTCCGCCTCCAGCTGCGAAACTGACACCCATGTCAGTTCTCTGTCTTTTACCACTGCTTCGCACGCTGCTGTCCAGCATGTCATGTGCCACTCAATATGCGTGAAAATATGCTTGAACTGCTTCTTCCCATCCAATATTTTTCGGATATCTTTCACCACAAATCCTTTTTCTGCCAGCCAGTCAAGGGCTTGCGCTTTTGTGAGATTTCCGTCTACGTTCGGCAGCTCCCACATCCCTGCCAGAACGCCTGCGCCATCTCTTTTTCGAATGGCAATTTTGTCCTCACATGTCAGAATCAGGACTGTCTTTTTCTCAATCCTGCGCGCTGCCTTCTTTTTCTTGACCGGATACTGAAGCTGCGTCTGACTGTGATCTGCGCCGCACAAAAAGCGCACCGGACATGCTTCACATTTCGGCATCCCGTTTGGCACGCATAGCACAGCCCCAAGCTCCATCAGGCTCTGCGTGAAATCGCCACACTCCCTTTCCGGGTATATCTTTTCAAGCATTTCTGTGACCTGTTTTCGAAACCCTGCATCCATGATATCATGGTCATCTTCTGTCAGTCTCGTAATCACGCGCAGCACATTTCCGTCCACTGCAGGTGTCGCTTTTTCGAATGCAATGGAAGAAATCGCCCCTGCCGTATAAGCCCCGATTCCCGGCAGTGACAGGATTTCTTCATATTGCTCTGGGAATTTCCCTTCATATCGTTCACAGATGATATTTGCCGCCTTTTTCAGATTCTTAGCACGAGAATAATATCCCAATCCTTCCCACAATTTATAGAGCTCCTCATCCTCACACGCCGCAAGTGACGCAATATCAGGGCAGTGCCTCATAAAGCGTTCATAATACGGAATCACTGCTTCCACCCTTGTCTGCTGCAGCATAATTTCCGATATCCACACCCTGTAAAGGTCTTTGTTTTCCCGCCATGGCAGCTTCCTCTGGTTTGCGTGATACCATGTAAGGAGCGGTGATACGATTTCTTTTAATGCATTTGTTTCATCCATCATTGCACACATTACCTCAGTTTTGTTTTTTGTAAATCAAAGTACACACCAGCAAAATAGCCGGGAAAAGCACTGCCGCGAGCAGGCCGCTTTTCAGGTTGTCGGAAAATGCGGCTGCCTTATTTTCACTAGGACAGGCTTCCACGATCGGTGAGATCAGAACTTCGATCAATCCTCCGCCGATTGCATAGCAGCATACCGCAATCAGCAATCCTGCATACGGGTTTGACAGCATCTTCGGAAGGACTGCCATACCCAAAAGTCCTGCCACTGCAAAAACGTGTGCCATCACAATGCAAATCCGGTACCCGATCCGGTCGACAAACTTTGCAGATGCCAAGTCAACAAGAAGCTGAATGGCAAAATTTAATGTCGTGATAAACGTAATCTGAGCCAGACTCAGACGAAACGCATCCTGAAAAATCAGAAATAAAAGCGGCGCCAAATTGTTGACAATCGCCTGTGTAATATACCCCAGATAACTTGCATAGATTGTATGATTATATTTTTTCAAGTCAGATGTCATCCTCCGTTCGTAAAAAATCTCGTTATCATGCTTTTTTCAGTATAACATGATAACGAGATTTTGAAAGACCAAAATTTAGGATTTCGCAAGATACCTTGCTGTAATGGTTCCCCCTTCCTGTACCATCTGTGCAGGTGTTCCTGTGAAAACGACTTCTCCTCCAAAGGTACCGCCATCCGGTCCTACATCAATGATATAGTCCGCCATCTTCATGACATCGGTATTATGCTCGATGACAATGACTGTATTGCCACGCGCGATCATGCGCTCAAACAGCTCCATCAGCTTTGTGATATCTGATGCATGAAGTCCTGTGGTCGGCTCATCAAGCACATAGACATTGCCCTTTCCATGCAATTCTTTCGCCAGCTTTACCCTCTGGCGTTCTCCACCGCTCAGAGTCGACAGCGGCTGTCCAAGCGACAAATACGGCAGTCCGACTTCCATCAGCGCATCCAGATGTTTTTTGATTTTTGTATTCTCCGCAAAAAACTCCTCTGCATCCTCCACGCTCATATCCAGCACATCGACAATGCTTTTTCCCTGATACTTGCAGGCTAGCGCCTCATCGCTGTAGCGCTTTCCACCACAGTTTTCGCAGACTGTTGTGACAGGCTCCATGAAAACAAGCTCCGTGGTAATCGCGCCCCTGCCTTTGCAGAACGGGCAGGCTCCCTTACTGTTGAAGGAAAACAGTCCTGCATCCTGATTGCAGGCTTTCGCAAACACCTTTCGAATCTCGTCAAAAAAGCCAAGATATGTGCAGGCAGTCGATCTTCCTGTCGCAGTAATAGCGCTCTGATCTACCAGAACGACTCTGTCCTCGTACTGTTTTGCAAAGACATCTCTGATCAACGAGGATTTTCCGGAACCCGCCACTCCGGTCACGACCGTAAGAACTCCAAGAGGAATCTCCACATCTACATGTTTCAGGTTATGGACGGACGCATCCTTTACCTGCAACCAGCCTGTCGGCTTTTTCGGATTTGCCTTAAACGATACATTTTCTTTCATGGCATTTCCTGTCAGCGTTCCTGACAAAAGCAGTGTCTCATAGCTTCCCTGGAACAAGATCTGTCCGCCATTTTTACCGGCAAGCGGCCCCACGTCAATGACCTCATCAGCAATGCGGATGATATCCTTATCATGCTCCACCACAAGGACGGTATTTCCCTTATCCCGCAGCATCCGAAGCAAGCGAATCATGCGGTGGACATCGCGTGGATGCATTCCGGTACTTGGCTCGTCGAAAATATAGATCATGCCTGTCAGTGAGCTTCCCATATATCTAACCAGTTTCAGTCTCTGCGCCTCTCCACCTGACAATGTGGAAGATTCCCGGTTCATGCTAAGATACGGCAGTCCAATATCAATCATCCGGTC
>JAFOYD010000094.1 GCA_017391545.1 Lachnospiraceae bacterium | reverse complement strand
TCATAGCTGAAATCTGCTGAGGAGAATACTTCTTGCCATCAATTGTTCTGCCGTTGTCAGTACCCATATCTCTCTTGATGGAAGCGATTGTCTTCTCTGCATTTGTAACTGCCTGACGCTTTGCAGGTTCACCGACAAGTCTCTCGCCTGTCTTTGTAAATGCTACGACAGAAGGTGTTGTTCTTGCTCCCTCTGTATTTGCGATAACAGTAGGCTTACCGCCTTCCATAACTGCTACACAGCTGTTTGTTGTACCTAAGTCAATACCAATAATCTTTCCCATGATTTTTTCCTCCTAAATCTTATAAAAAACATTGTCTACTTTTCCAATCGCTCAGATGTAAGCTGAGCGTTGCGCCAAGCCGCATGCAGCAAAGCTGCCATATTCCTTATGCGGCTTGTGTGCATTATTGTACTACCGCTACCATGCTGTGTCTTACCACGCTGTCACGATAGGTGTAACCTTTTTGTAGCTCCTGCGCAATGATTCCTGATTCATACTCATCGCTCTCTACCTGCATGACTGCATTGTGAAGGTCCGGATTGAACTCACAGCCAACGGCCTCAATCGGCTTCACATCAAGCTTTTCAAGCTCTGTGATCAGCTGCTTATATACCATGTTCATTCCCTCTGCGAAAGGCTGCTTCATTTCTTCCTCGGAAAGCCCCGCAAGACCTCTCTCAAAATTATCAACAACCGGTAAAATCTTCTCCACGACACTCTTGGCACCCGTCTCGAACATTGCTGACTTTTCTTTTTCAGAGCGTTTTCTGAAGTTGTCAAACTCTGCCATCTGGCGCTTTACCTTGTCTTCAAGTTCCTCTACCTTTTCCTGAAGCTTATTCGCCTTTTCTTTTTTATCCTTTCCCAGGAAGGACTTCTTTTTATCCTTTTTGTCATCGGATTCCTTCGTCTCCTCCGATGCTGAAGCTTCCGTTTTCTGCTCCGCTTCTGCTGCAGAATCTGCGGATTCCTCAGATTCTGCTGTTTCAGGCGTTGGTTCCTCTTTTGTTTCCGCAGTCTCTACGTTTTGTTCATCCAATTCTTTTTCTTCCACTCTGACTCGTTTCCTTTCTATTGATACTTATTATGATTCTTCATCACTCTTTTTATAAATGGTGTCCAGTTGACTCTTTAACGTCTTTAGCGTACTGATTACCTTATCATAATCCATACGTCTCGGGCCGATGATTCCGATCGTTCCCTTCATGCCCTCCTCCAATTCGTAGGTGGCTGTGACGACGCTGCAGTCTTTCATGGTCTTGACCGGTGTTTCATTTCCGATATAGACCTGTATGCCTGTGCCCTTATCCTCTGTCAGCGTATCCTGCACAAGCTCGCTCAGCATCTGTTTTTCCTCAAAGGTCGTGATCAGTTCACTCGCCCTCTGATTGTCCGCCAGCTCAGGATACTTGAAAATGTTGTTCGCACCACTTGTATAAATTTCGATGTTCTCGTCATCTTTGATCACGGATGCAACCACATCCATCACTTCGCCGACCAGATCTGCATAGACACCTGCCTGCTGTTTGAGCTTTGAGATCATTGCCAGGTTGATCGATTCAATGGCAAGTCCGTTCAGATTCGTATTCAGCAGGATATTGAGCTTCAAAAGTGTCTCATCGTCAAGCGGATCCGCAACTGATATGATGCTGTTTTTGATCACATTTCCTTCCACCACGATCGTTGTAAGGATCTGTCTGGGATCCACCCTGGAAATCTGTATGAATTTCAGCTTATTTCCTCTCACCTGTGGCGCTGATATCATCGTGGCGTAATTTGTATTCTCTGCCAGCATCTTTGCCATCTGCTTGAGTACAGATTCCATTTTGTCCTCGCGCTCAAGAAGAATCTTGTGCATTTCTTTTACTTCCTGTGTCGCCTGATTGAGCTGTTCTTCCTTTTCCAGTATCATATGGTCTACATACAAACGATACCCTTTGTCTGAAGGAATGCGGCCTGCCGAGGTATGTGGCTGTATGATATAGCCAAGCTCCTCAAGGTCTGCCATTTCATTTCGGATGGTAGCAGAGCTGAGATTTAAGTCCGTATATTTGGAGATTGTTCTGCTTCCGACCGGCTCTCCCGTTTCAAGATAATTTCGGATAATCGCCTGCAAAATCTTTAGCTTCCGCTCATCTAAATCCAATCTGCCACGCTCCTTCCCAATCATCTTAGTTGTTTTTCTTTATTAGCACTCGTTTCTATGGAGTGCTAACATTTACATATACTAACTTACTACTTTCAGTTTTTATTGTCAACATTCTTTTTCTATTTATTTATTAAGAAATTATAAAAAACCAAATTCATACCGACGCATATTCAGCTTAGACCGCTCATAGAATGTACAAATGCTTCAGAAGGAGAACCCTTTTAGAGAATATGAAGGATTATATTGAGGAAAGAGCCATCAATATTGCTGTCTATATTATTGACAATAACGCTACTGTGAGGCAGACTGCCAAAGCCTTCGGCGTCAGCAAATCGACTGTACATAAGGATGTGACTTCCCGTCTTGTGCAGGTAAATCCTACGCTCGCAAAGCAGGCACGTACTGTTCTTGATGTGAACAAATCAGAGCGCCACATCAGAGGCGGACTTGCCACCCGCGAAAAATATGCACACCAACATAAAGAATGAAAAAAATCGGATGCGCTAACCAAACGCATCCGATTTTTATCTGTTATGAAACAACCCTGCGCACACACAGAATATCCCTGTACAGCGCATTACTGATCTTGATTCCCGTCTTCGCAGAGCTTGCATGTACGATCTTACCGTTTCCTATATAAATTGCCACATGTCCCGGATAGCAGATAATGTCTCCCGGCTCTGCATCCGCATAGCTGACTTCTCGGCCAACGCTTCTCTGGGCAGTGGAATTTCTGGGAATACTGTAACCATATGCTTTGTATACTGCCTGCGTAAATCCCGAGCAATCCGTTCCATTCGTCAAGCTTGTACCACCTGCCACATATGGATTTCCGATAAAACCACAACCATAGATCGCAATCTCTTTGCCCTGTGCGCTTCCCTTTGCAGACATGATTGCATTTTTATCTACTGCTGCCGTTCCGGTCGGCTTGGTAGTGGATTCGGATGGACTGCTGTTATTATTTCCATTCTTCTTCGCTTCCGCTTCTTTTCGCTTTCGCTCCTCCTCAGCCTTTTTTCTGGCTGCTTCCTCTGCCGCCTTGCGTTCCTGCTCCTCAATCTGCTTGATCTGCGCATTTCTCTGTTTGATCTGTGACTTATAGACCTCAGCCTGCTGCTTTGCCTTGCTGATCTGTACCGCATAATCAGCACTGATCTCTTCAAGCTCTGCTCTGGCCTCCTCTACGCTGTCCATTTCCTCCTGAAGTCCTTCCTGCGCTGCCTCCAACTCAGACTGTTCGATTTCCAGATTCTCCTTCAGTTCTTCAACCTTTTGTCTGGCAACCTGATAGTTCGTCAGCATCCTGCGGTCATATTCATGAATCTTCTCGACATAATCAGCCTTGTTCATCATATCTTCCATGGAAGATGAATTGAAAAAGATATCAATATAGGAAGTTTCGCCACTCTCATACATTGCCTTGATTCGTGCTTTCATAGACTCATACTGCTCACGCTCTACCCGCTGCGCTTCTTCAAGGTCAAGCTTTGCCTGCTCGATCTGTGCCTTTTTTTCCTCGATCTCTTCCTCTAAAAGACTGATACTCGCCATGATTTCTGAAATCTGATCGCTCAAAGCCTGTATTTCCTCATTGATGCCCTCCTGCTCTCCGGACAGTTCATCTACCTGATCATCAATATCATTGAGCTTTTCCTGATCTTCCTCATTCTGTTTTTTCAAATCGTCCTTCCTGGCTGCCTGCACCCGAACTGCTCCCGCAAACTCTTCAATGCCATGTGCTGAAAAAAGTATCACTGCACACAAGAAAGCGGCTGCCAGCCGTCTGTATCCTTTTTTCATATGTTCCCCTTTTCTGCGCATCCTTACAGAATGTTTCTTATTGGAAACGATTCAGTACCTTCATAGTTGTTCTTATTCAGCAGTGTCTTCCTGCGCTGCCTGCTCCTCAACAGTGATCAGCTCCATCAATCGATCCATAACTGTATCGCGCAAAATTGTCATCCTGTACGTAGAATATCCAACCTCTTCGATGAGCGCTTCTGCTGACTCATAAGCATATTCTGCCGCTTCCTCTGCCGCCTTCTCCCGGATCATTTCATCCGTGATTTCAATACCTTCAGCTCTTGCGACAGCCTCTAATATCATATATGTCTCCATGGTCTTGCTGCACATCTCATTGATCTCTGCATTATACTCATCCATGGTCTTACCATATGCACCTACCATGCTCTCTAAATCCATGCCATATGCCTGTGCCATACTTTCCATATACAGATTGTAATTCTGTACCTGTTCCTCTACAAGCAGCTCCGGTACTGATGAAACCTTACTTTTTTCTACCAGCGCATCAAGAATCGCATTTTGGGAATTTGCCACAAAGGCCTGGTCAGCATTTTCCTCAATTACCTTCTTACCTGCCTCCCATACTTCTTCCTTCGTCTTGTAAGAAAGTCCCATGCTCTTCATTTCATCAACTGTCACATCGGCATATTGGGCAGAGCCCTGAATGCTATTGACCGTGACGGTAAAGACAACCTCCTGTCCAGCCAGGTCTTCACTCGGATAATTCTCAGGGAATGTAAGATTCAGATCCACTGTCTCACCAGGCATGACGCCGACCAGTCCGTCCTCAAATCCCGGGATAAAGGAACCAGAACCGATGGAAAGCTTATATCCCTGGGCAGTACCTCCGTCAAATGCCACACCATCTTTCTTGCCCTCAAAATCAATGTCAGCTACATCACCCTCCTGAACAGCTCTGTCAGTAATATTGCCGACAAGCAGCTCACTGTTAATGTATTCCTCTATTGTCTCATCACTTACATCAGGCTTTTCGGCACTGACCTTCATATTTTTATAATCTGCAAGCTCCACATAATCATTAATGTCAATATCCTGCAATCCGACATAGTCCGGTCTGTCACTGACCCGCTCTATTTCCGTGGATGTGCTCTCGGTCTCCTCCTCTGCCACTGTGCCTTCCGAAGCATCCTGTGTCGTTTCAACAGAATCTGTCTGTGTCTCCTCTGACACTGCCTTTTTTCCTCCGCAGGCACTTACGCTTAAAACCAGAACTCCTGCCATACATACTAATGCTAATTTCTTTTTCATAAATAATCCAATTTTCCTTCCATAAAATAAGTATATCAAACGCCTATGAAAGAGTATATCATTTACACCCTAAAAAAACAATGAAATCAACAGAGTTTCTTGCACTTTCCAGAATTTAATGGTACAATCCATATATTAACATTAATCATTATGGAAAGGTAGTAACCAAGATGTCAACATTAGCAAAAGTTCTAATCATAATTTTAGTCGTTCTTGTGGCACTTGTCGTCGTTCTTTATTTCGTCGGCAAAAAGATGCAGAAAAAGCAGGCAGAGCAGGAAGCGCAGATTGAGGCTGCAAAGCAGACTGTCACAATGCTCATCATTGACAAAAAGAAAATGAAACTAAAGGATGCCGGGCTTCCCGCAGCTGTTCTGGAGCAGACTCCAAAGTACATGCGCCGTGCGAAACTCCCTGTCGTAAAAGCAAAGATCGGTCCGCAGATCATGTCACTGATCTGTGATGCGTCCATTTTTGACATCGTTCCTGTCAAGAAGGAAGTGAAAGCCACCGTCAGCGGCATCTACATCACCGATGTAAAGGGAATCCGTGGAAAGCTTGACACTGCACCCGCCAAAAAGAAGGGCAAATTTAAGGCATGGGTTGAAAAGATGCAGGAAAAGGCTGGCGCAAAGCCACTGAAGTAGTATTTTAGAAAGCAGGTATTTCATGCACAGGAAATGCCTGTTTTTTATTGCCAGTGTAATGATTTTGCATACATACAAAAGTGAACGACCGCCATACCAAACTTTTTTGATACAACGGTCGTTCTAATTAACTTCAATATCCAATTTTTCTTCCTCTTTCTCGGCTGCTTAATCTTTCATAGTAGAACGATTGCTCTGCCGACTACTTTACTTTTTTGTTTGACTCTTGTTTCCTAATAATCTAACTATACTTTCTGAAATTCTCTCCTTAATTCTCTTTTATGTGATGTTTTTATCTTTCATCTACATTTATCTCATTTTCATATTCATTAAGGGATTTCTGCTTCATTAGATCTAGGTTCTTAAGTGTGTCAACGGACTCTACCTCCTTTTCAATCGACTCTATCGATATTGTTTTCTGTTACCGATTAGCATTTGCTTCTATATCAAATGCTTTGACAAAAGCTTTTTTGTCTTTTGTATTTTATGTCTTTCTCTTTTGTATGTTTGTATCATACCACCTAAAATCTGGTTTTGCAATAGTTTTTGCTAACTTTTTTGAATACTGTGATTTTGCACATATCTTATCAGTTATTATGTATATTGTTTTCTGAATATTCTGATACTTTATTAATCAAGCAAGTTTGTCCTACTCGCAGCACCAAGCTCATGTATATCAAAAGGCGAGGGTAGTCCACATTGTGTATCTTATCCTCGCCCCAAACGCTGCTGTTCGTTATGTATCCTCTTTTGTCTGATATACAATCAGATCTTCCGGCAGCCATTTGACCAGCAGCTTTTTCAGTCTTGGCAAATCCACCGGTTTTTCTGTAAAATCATTAATTCCTGCTGTTTTGAACTTCTCTTTCGTCGCATCTGAAGTATCTCCGGTCAGCGCAATGATCGGTACAGATTGATAATATGCTGCCAGCGCGTCATTTCCCGACTCCTCTGCTTCCTTTGCCATCTTTCTCACACATGCCGTCGCCTCAGCGCCATCCATATAGGGCATCATATAGTCCATGAATACCGCATGATAACGGTTCTCACGAATCAGCTGAATCGCTTTTGCCCCGGAATCAGCAGTGTCAATTTTCATTCCAACCGGTTCAAGAATCTCCTCCGCGATCATAAGGTTCAGCTCATTGTCATCCACAAGCAGCACCCGCGCATCGGGGGCCACAAAGTCTTCCTTCTGCCATGGCTGTCTCCGCGTAATCTGCAGACTGCCATCTAGTACTTCCTCACAACGCTTCTGGTAAATCGTAAAGAAAAATTCACTTCCCTTTCCGTATTCGCTGGCAACTTCAAGCTGCCCTCCCATCAGTGCTATAAAATCCCTAGATATCGATAAACCAAGACCGGTACCTTCTTTGCTGTGGTTTTTCTTCGTGTCCACCTGAGAAAATGCCTGAAATAGGCGGTTGAGATCCTCTGGTCTGATTCCTTGTCCGGTATCCTTTACAGAGAACCGCAAAAGCATCTGTTCTTCCTCTTTTGCTTCCACGCTGATTGAAAGCCGGATGTACCCTTCCTCTGTAAATTTCACCGCATTATTCATCAGGTTGATCAGAATCTGACGAATACGGAGGCTGTCTCCAATCAGCCTATCAGGAATCTGGTCATCAAGCTCCATCATGACATCAATCGGCTTACTGCCGATCCTGTTTTCGATGATCATCCTCACATCCTCCAGAAGCGGCTTGATCTCATACACATCCTCCACAATTTCCATTTTGCCGGCTTCAATCTTTGACTGATCGAGCAGATCGTTTACGATCATGACAAGGGCAGAGCCGGAATTTTTGATATTCATCATATATTTACGCTGTTTCTCTGTCAGCTCATCACGAAGCAGCAGGTCTGTCATCCCTACCACTGCATTCATCGGTGTCCTGATTTCATGGGACACGACGGAAAGAAATGCGGATTTAGAAGCGTTTGCCTGTTCAGCCAGGTCACGCTGTTTTTGCAGCTCCTGCGTGTAATGGTAGCTCTCCGTCACATCAGAAATCACGTAAAGATGACCTCTGTAAATGTGATTCTGATACAGAGAACGCATTTCAGGAGAAAAGATCTTATCCCCCTTATGGATCATTTCCTTTTGAACCACGATTTCGTTCAATTCGGATACCACACCATTTTTCTTGTCACCCAGACTTGGGTATAGCTGAAGGGCGGGTGCATTATAATAAATAACTCCATCATAATCGTTGATGGCAATAATACTCTCCGATAAATTATCGATGGCATAATTTTTAACAAGTTCCAGGGTATCAAGCAGGTTATAGCGAAAGAGCGAAATATACATAAATATCGTACAGATCATATAAGAAATCGCTGTCGCATCATATCCCTTTGTAATTCCTGACATAAAGAGTGCAAGTCCCGCAATCGCGACAAACGATGATGCCAGCAGATAGCAAAGCTGCGACCTGTTCTCTTTACTGCGTGTCTTGACAATTGAACGAATCAACACACAAAGCGATATCACAAAATACAGTACAATCATGATTGTATAGATCCAGTATACGATTCCATGTCCATAGACATTATGCGGGAACAAGCCTGATGTCGTATAAGTGATATCCGAATAAAAAAGATTCTGATATTCGCAGGTGAGCACCAGCACAAACACTGCTGCATGAAATGCAGCAAGCGATATCGCAAGCCATTTCGGAACACGTACCCCACAGTACTTTAGAACAAACAGCACAAATGATATCGGAATGAACACCTTGCCCAGATAGCAGATCTGCGTGCCCATCAATGCCTCCCCTGAATCACCTGCTGTCATTTCCATCAAATACCCGATATTATTGATCAATGTGGCAATGCAATACAGGAACAGGTACGCATGCATCTTTGTTCTCCAACGATAAAAGATGTATACACATTCCACAGAAAGCAGCACAATGCTGGTGCATTGCAACATTACCAGCGAATGAAACGACATACAAAACCTCCTTTACACGTAACTATTCAGTACCCTCATAGTTACGTGCACAAATCCATGCAAAATCACCTTCGGTGATGGATTTGTGCCTGCAACCACTACTTTTTCTCACGGTCAGCGCAGTCAATGCGCAGACCTGATGAACAGTTACCTCCACATTTATATCTATTAATCCCTACCCCTTTTCAATTACATACCTGACTTCGCCTTTGATCTGCTCACTTTTCTTATCAAAGTCTTCTTCCTTCTGCAGACAAAGTGCCTCCTCTTTTGTAATGAGCTCCCTCAGCTGAACCGTATGATTTTCCACTGGTATATATGCCTTTTTTGATTTATCACAAACAGAACGAAGCAGATAATAGTAATAGGTATCTTTTTTGTTATCTGCAAGCTTTACGATATCATCCACGCTGCATACGCCAAGCGTCTCACTGTATATAATTTCTTTTTTCTGAAACACTGTCATTCCTCCAAACTTTTGCTACCATCTTTTCTCATGAGCCGTGCGCTCTACATTTTCTCACGGACTCAGCAGTAAATGCCAAGTTCTGTCTGAACAGTAACATAAACCCCCTCCATAATCATATGGAAGGGGTTTTCAGACTGTACTATACAGTTCTGCGTTTTTCAACAAAGATTGGGAATGATTCGGTTCCCTTCAACTCCTTATATGCAGAGACCTTTACGTTTTTGTCAGTAATCGCATACTCTACGGATGCTCCCGTCTCAATCACGGTATCCTGCATCAGAACACAGTTTCTGACTTTGGCTCCCTTACCGACTTTGACACCTCTAAAGAGGATACTGTTCTCAACCTCGCCCTCGATCACGCAACCATCTGCTGCCATGATATTCTTTACATGAGATCCTGTCGCATATCTGGTCGGATTATCATCGCGAATCTTCGTATAAACAGAGCTTGGCGAAAAGAGTGCCTGAACATTTTCTTCCTTGAGCATCTTCATATTTTCTGCAAAGTACGACTTAATATCAAGAATACGTGCATAGTAACCCTTATGCTGATAAGCCCTGACATTGAGCTTGTCGAGCTGCGGGGATATGATATCGCGCTCAAAATATGTAAGGCCATTGACATATGCCTCCCTGATCTGATCCATCAGAAGCTTGCGTTCAATAACATAAACATTCATGGAAAGATTATGCTCGCCCTTTTCCTTATTATTCACAATAATCTTCTGTACTCTGCCATCATCATCAATATCAAGTGTATAATACAAAGCTTTCTTCGTCGCCTCAATATCAAGGAGTGCCTGAGGAATCTCCTCTCTGGTGTAAGCGATCGTCACATCCGCCTTGCTGTCGATGTGCTGCTGCAGTAACTCACTGAAATTGAAATTGACTGCAATATTGGTATCAGCCATGATCACATACTTTTCTTTCTGGCGCTTGAGGTAGTCAAGAATACTTGCAACAGCCTCAACCCTGCCATTATAGACGTTGATGCTTTTCTGTGCAAAAGGAGGAATGATATTCAGACCGCCATTTTTGCGGGTCAAATCCCACTCTCTTCCTGAACCCAGATGATCCATCAGCGAATGATAATTTCTCTTTACGATCAGTGACACATTGTCAATGCCGCAGTTTACCATACTGGAAAGCATGAAATCCACCAGTCTGTAACGGCTTGCAAATGGTATGGATGCCATCAGACGCTCTGTGACAAGCTCTGGTACCAATGAGTCATAGCTGTTTGGGAACAAAATACCCATTGCTGAATCTGCGTTTGAATTGATCATACCCTGTCACCTCCTTTAACATCCTCTGAAACCATAGCATCAGGTCCTACTACGGCACCTTCACCGATTGTTACATTTGATCCGACTGTCGCAACACCCTTCTGGTCACCCTCGGGCATTGCTCCTACAATGGCATCCTTCTCAATCACAACATTTTCTGCGATAATACAGTGCTTCACCTGAGCGCCCCCTTTGATGGTGCTTCCACCCATAATAACGGCGTCCTCAATAACAGCCCCCTTCTCGACCTTAACGCCCGCAAACAGAATGGAATGCTTTACCTCTCCATCAATGCTGCATCCATCTGTAATCATGCAGTTCTCAAGAACAGCGTCCTCTCCGATACGGTGTCCTGTCATACCACTGTTCCTGCTGTAGATGCGCCAGTTATCGTCAAACAGGTTGATTCCACTGTTCTCCGGATCAAGGACTTCCATATTTGCCTCCCAAAGAGAAGAAATGGTTCCTACATCCTTCCAATAGCCATCAAAGCGATATGCATACATTTTCCGATTGTCTCTCAAAAGATTTGGAATGATGTTATTACCAAAGTCATTTTCAGAATTTGGATCATTCTCATCCTCAATCAGATATTTCTTTAAAATATCCCAGTTAAATATGTAGATACCCATCGAAGCAAGATTTGACTTCGGCTCCTTTGGTTTCTCCTGGAACGCTGTAATCTTGTCATTATCATCTGTGACCATCAGTCCAAAGCGGCCTGCCTCTTCCCATGGCACCTCCATTACCGCTACGCTGAACTCTGCCCCCTTCTCCTTATGGAATCTGAGGAAATCACTGTAGTCCTGCTTGCAGATCTGATCACCGGAAAGAATGATGACATACTCCGGATCATATCTCTCGATAAAATTAATATTCTGGTAAATCGCATTCGCCGTACCCTTGTACCAGTCAGAACCAGTCGCTTTCTGATACGGAGGGAGTACATGAACACCTCCATGTAAACGGTCCAAGTCCCATGGCTGTCCATTTCCGATATACTCGTTGAGCACAAGTGGCTGATACTGTGTCAGAATACCTACCGTATCAATACCGGAATTCACACAGTTCGACAGCGGGAAATCAATAATCCTGTACTTTCCACCAAAGGGAACTGCAGGCTTTGCCAGTCTCTGTGTCAGTGTGTAAAGTCGTGAGCCCTGACCTCCGGCAAGCAGCATTGCAATCATTTCTTTTGCCATAATATACCTCCAATCCTAAATTTTTTTACTTATCATACGCAAAACGCCATATTGCGTCTACTTATCCAAATTATACTATAATGTTGTCCAAATTGGTAGTCTTTTGTGTGATTTTATTATACTAACTAATTCAAATCGAGTAGGCTTGGCCTGCTCGCTGCGCCGAGCTCATGCAGCATTTGCTGCTAATTTCCTCATGAGCTCGTGTGCATAAAAAAAAACCGCGCACCAGTTCCTCTGATGCGCGGCCGTGTAAAATTTCAGTTGATTTTAGATACGGTTATAATTGATCAGGCATCCCTTAAGGATAATCTGTCTCTCCTCGTCTGTCAGCTCGCCAAGTGTCAGGTCAAATTCGACCTTCTTGTCCTTACCTACCACATATGCCTTGATGGTATCAGCCTTTTCCTCAACTGCCTTTCTGATGCCCGGTATATAGATATAGTCAAGGTTCTTGAATGGAAGCTCGCCCTCCTTAATGATAAATGGAAGCATGCCCCAGTTGATGAGGTTCGAACGATATCTCTTCGTCGCATACTCATTCGCGATATTTGCCCATCCGCCAAGTACCTTCTGGCAGCTTGCAGCCTGCTCTCTTGCAGAACCATCACCCGGCTTCACTGCAAAGATCGTACTTCCGATACCTGTATTGCTGCTGTTCGCATCCGGAGTGATGGTCTTCATCATGTTCCATGCATCCTCAAGCTCAGGAAGCTGCTTGATCGGACATGACTGCTCCTCCCTTGCCTTCTCTGCTTTCTGTACTTCCTTGGCAAGTCCGACATAATTCGGGTCCTTACGGGAAAGTGTGAACTCTGCAAGTCCCAGAGGATTTGAACGGTATGAAGATGTCTCGCCGGAATGAATCAGCTCGTCTGTTGTCGTGACAGGATCATGAATCTCTGATACGACCTTTAACATCAGGTTGTCTGTCAATGCAACCATTGCAGGCCAGTCCTTGATGTTCGGACCAAACTTGATTTCTACAGACTCATCAGCAACGCCCTTTGAGTCGAATACACGATTCTCGTAAATCTTCTTGTCAAAGAAATATTTATACTTTGTAAAGTCTCCGTCAAACTCTGTAGCAGGTGTAAGATATCCCTTGTTTGCTGCTGTCGCTGCAATAGAACGTGCATCCATCAGTGCAACGGATGCAATCTGTCCACTCTGAAGCTTAGAACCTTCGCGGTTCGGGAAGTTTCTGGTCGAATGACGGATTGAGAAT
>JAFOYD010000093.1 GCA_017391545.1 Lachnospiraceae bacterium | reverse complement strand
CTCGGATGAGGTGCTTGGGCTGGTGGGTCTGCAGGATAAGAAAAATAATTATCCATCACAGCTCTCCGGTGGACAGCAGCAGAGAGTATCCATCGCCAGGGCTTTGGTAAAAAAGCCGAAGCTGATTTTCGCCGATGAACCGACTTCGGCATTGGATTATGCGACAAGTATTGAAGTACTGTCTGTCCTGGAAAATGTGGTAAAGTCAGGGACGACCATGGTTATGGTCACACACAACGAAGAAATTACCCGCATGGCACATCGCGTGGTGAGGATGCGCAATGGAAGAACCTATGATGTAACGATCAACAGGCATCCTGTACCTGCGACCGAGCTGGTGTGGTAAAGATAGATAGAAAGGAAGGTTAAAGCTTTATGAAAAAAGGAAAGTTAGCAAAAAAAATAATGGCAGTCATGCTGTGCTGCAGTCTGTGCAGTACGCCGGTATATGCGGCGGATACAGGACTGGCACCGAATGTGACAAAGGAGATGTGCAGTGCGGAATACTGGATCAGTCGGACACCCAACGCATATGACGTCATTTTGAACCAGGAAGAGATTCAGGGACTGAATCGTCGGATCATGGACACAAAGGAAACGCATGTGAAGGATTTGTCTGCCATGGAATCTACCTTTAATGGTACGAAGCTGGTGGCTGATCTTGCAGCCTTTAAGAATCCTTCGAATCTTTATCTCGCAGGTCAGCCGGTGCCGGACTGGTATTATGATTACATCAGGACCAATATCAGCACGAGCAGAGTGTCCGACACGATGACTTTGCAATATGGTTTTGTGGTCAATCAGACTGTTATGAAGGCATATCCATACAATGAATATCTGTCCGACACGGACTGGGATATGGAATGGGATAATGAGGCGTCGACAGGACTGAATGTGAATGAGCCGGTCGTAGTATATTTTTACAGTGGGGATGGGCAGTTTGCCTATGTGGAGAGCAGCTTTTGCTCCGGCTGGGTTCCTGCTCTGGATGTAGCTGTCTGCAAGAACAAGAAAGAGTGGCAGAAAGTACAGTCGACAGAGGATGTCCTGGTAGTAACCGGTGAGAAAATCTATCTGGAGCCAAGTGCAATCGATCCGTCATTGTCTGAGAAGCAGCTGCTGATGGGCACTGTGCTGCCGTTGGCAAACGATCAGGAGGGCGCGATCACTGCCAGACTTTCCTGGAATAATTATGTCGTGCTGATGCCTGTCAGAAATGCAGATGGCTCCTTTGCGCAGAAAAGGGCACTGATTCCTGCAAACCGGGATGTGCATGTGGGCTATCTTCCCTACACGACGGCAAATGTGCTGACGCAGGCGTTCAAAGCGCTTGGAAACCGCTATGGATGGGGCGGCATGCTCTACTCAAATGACTGCTCCGGCTATATGCAGAATCTATACAGATGCTTTGGAATCAAGCTTCCCAGAAATACCACATGGCAGGCTGCAATCCCGGGCATGGTGCTGACATCGCTGGATCAATATAATGCAGAGCAGAAGGGAACATTGCTTGGCAGTTCGATCAGACCCGGCAGCATTCTCCAGTTCAGAGGACATGAGATGATGTATCTGGGTTGTGTGGATGGAAAATACTATACCATCAATGATGTGAGCAGTCTTGTTGTACCGGCAGATCAGGATGCGGATATTGAAGTGATCCGTCCCAGATCCGTCATTGTCAATGAGATGTCAACCAGACGTGGCAGTGGTGTTACGTGGTTGGATGCGATGGATAAGATCATTATTATTGGATAATAGATAACAGGAGCTTTACTAAAAAACGCTATGTCAGCGAAACTATGCTGACATAGCGTTTTTATTGGCACTACAAACTGTTGTCTCAGAAAAGCGGAAGCAGTGACCGGAACGAGCGAGGTATTCCTCAATTTTGTCTCCGTTGATCAGGGTAACTGCAGTCTCGGCAGTGCGAAAGGCGGAGTCGTTATATTCCTTGGTGAGTGAATCCGTGAATCAGATATAGCCGATGGTACTGGCGATTGTGCTGAATACCAAAAGCAGGAAGACAATCGAGCTGATGATTCGAAAGGATAAACTGTAAGTTATTTTTTTGCTTTCATTTTTGGGTGAGATATCTAAAGATTTGTTAAATACTGTATAATTTACAGACTATTTTAAAAGAATGTGGTAAAATAGTTACAATGATTGGACAGATATAGATGAATGGAAGGAAGGGAAGAACCAATGAGTGAGTTGACTATTGAGGCTAAAACAGAGAATCTGGAAAAAGTGCTTGCTTTTGTCGACAAACATCTAGAGGAAAAGGAATGTGCGATAAAAGTGCAGATGCAAATTGATGTGGCGGTTGAGGAGCTTTTTGTGAATATAGCACAATATGCATATGATTCGGACACAGGTATGGTGACAATTCAAGTGGAGATACAGGAGGAACCGCTTGCGGTTATGATTACCTTTATTGATAATGGTGTGCCCTATAATCCATTGGCAAAGGAAGATCCGGATATTACTTTGGCTGCGGAGGAACGTCAGATTGGCGGCTTGGGAATTTATATG
>JAFOYD010000005.1 GCA_017391545.1 Lachnospiraceae bacterium | reverse complement strand
TCGTCAAGTGTCTCAGCGTCCATACCGGATACGATCTTTGTGATAGTCTCTAAACGGTGTACCTTGTCACCCGGATTGATACGCTCCGGAGAATAGCCGATTTTAAAATCAACGCCGCACTTTAAGCCGGATTCTTTCTCAAGAATGGGTACACAGATATCCTCTGTAACGCCCGGATAAACAGTGGACTCAAACACAACGATAGAACCCTTTGTCAGATTCTGTCCAAGGATACGGCTTGCGCCCTCAACGGGGGTCAAATCCGGTGTATGGTCATCATTGACCGGTGTCGGAACTGCCACGATATGGAACTTTGCTTCTCTTAACTTGGAAGCGTCCGCAGTAAATTCCACCTTTGTATTTTTGATGACCTCATCGCCAACCTCGTTTGTCGGGTCGACACCAGACTTATAAAGCTCGATCTTTGCCGCATTCAGGTCAAAGCCGACAACCTTGATTTTCCTTGCAAATGCCACAGCAATCGGCATTCCTACATAGCCAAGTCCGACAAGGGACAACTTCTCTTTTCCACTTACGATATCTTCATATAAACTCATCTTATTATCTCCATTCTATTTATAAATAATAATCTATCTTATAATTCTGCAAGCTCCTCGCGGTATGCCTGCAAAACGATATTCCTGTCAAACTGCTTCTCGACCCATGCACGTCCTGCTTCGCCCATTGCTCTTCGCTGCTGTGGAGAGCATTCCAGAATTTTCTCCACAGCTTCCACAAGGGCATCCGTATTTTTGACTTCAAAGGAGAAACCACTCTCTCCCTCCACAAACGTCTCGATACAGCCGTTAATGTTACCCGCAAGCACTGGTCTGCCACATGCTGCCGCCTCAAGGAGCACATTGGAAAGTCCTTCGTGGTAGGACGGATGGACAATCACATGGCTTTTTGCCATGACCTCACCGACATGATCGATATGTCCGAAATATCGGATGATGCCCTGTTTCTCAAGCGCACAGATCATCGGCTCATACCTGTCTCTTGTCTCCTCCTCATATTCGCCCACAAGCCAGAAGTGTAAGTTCGGACTCCGCTCCTTCAAACGTCTTGCAGTCTCGAGATACTCTTCGATTCCTTTATCCTTCATAATGCGGATGACTGCCAGAAAAACGATCCCCTCCTCCTCTGAAGGATAGGCTGAAAAAGGATGCTCCTGCAAGTTGACACCGGAGCCCGGAAGAAGTCTGCTGTTTCTAACTGCCACACCATAGCTGTTCATGAAATCCCGGTTTCTGGTATTTTGGAAAAATACCCGTCTTGCCTTTTTCATGGATATTTTGTAGAAGCCCAGAAGGATTCTGCTGAGCATTCCACCATTTTCAATCGCAGTGCCAAGTCCCGTGATATTACACAAATAAGGAATCCTGCTTAATCTGCACGCAAGCCCGCCGTAGAGGTTGGGCTTAATCGTATAGGTCAGTACCACATCAGGGCGATGACTTTTCAACAGTTTCCTGTATGTCATAAACAACCCGAAATCCTTTACCGGGTTATTTCCTCTGCGCTCGAACGGTGTCTCTATGATGTTCACTGTCCTGCCCCTGCATTGCAAGGACCTTAGCTTGTCTACATTTTCATCAGGAGGAAGTGACACATACACGTCATGCCCATCCTCCATAAACGCCAAAAGAAGCTCCTTTCGAAAAAGCCACAGCCCGTTGGCGTAGTTTGTCAAAATCAGTATTTTCATACCTGCACCATATTGCTTTGAATATCATCTAGTTTCTTGATGACAACGCTGTCGTACATCATCATGACAACGTCCTCCTCGTAGTTTCCAATACACGCTTCGTTAGAAGCCTTTTCCTTTACATTATGGTAAATAAATGACGGAAAGTCAACCCCTGCTCCATATGCATGCAGATATGCACCGCCAAATCTGGGATTGATCTCTGATAAATAATACTGTCCGTCCTGATAAAACAGATCCATATCGAGCGGCCCATTGAACTGAAAGACCTTCAGCGCATTCTTTACAAATTCAAAGAGCTGCTCATCCTTAAAGGATATGGTCTTGTTGGCACCACCAATCGTTGTTGAGATCTTCTTTTTTGAGAAAATCGCCACTGGTTCGTGGCTGATGGTGTCGACATAGATATCGGCATCCATATCTGTTCCCGTCATCAGCTCCTGGATGATCAGTGAGCTGTCTGCTGTCGTTACTTCTTCAAGCATTTCGTAGGTATCCACACGTCTTGCCCCGACGCTTCCACTGCCGGTTCTAGGCTTCACGAACACCGGAAGACTGATTTTGCCTGCTTCATATGCTGCCTTAAAATCGGCAAAGGTGCCAAAGGTCTTCACCGTCGCAATCCCTTTCTCGTTCAGATACTTTGACATCTCATATTTATCAAAACAAAGCGCCGCTGTTCCCTTGTAAGGTGCAAGAACGGTAATGCCCAGCGCCTCAAACTCCTCACGATGCTGTGCAAGAATCGCAATTTCCGGATCAATCAGCGTTGTGATCGCATCGATCTGCTCCTTTTTGCATATTTCAAGTATCATTGGAATATATGCCGGATCGTTAATTAAAGGCACCTGATAACTCACATCGGCAAATTCCAGCGCCGGTGCGTAAGGGCTGTTATCTGTAACAATCAGCCGCACCTTGTCGCCGAGCGTCTTTCGGAAATCCTTAAGAAGCTCACAACGCCTTCCTACACTGCAAAACAGAATATTCATCTTTGCAAATCCTTCTTTCCATCATTTTATATTGATATTCACTTACTCTGGTTCTTTTTCAGTAACTTCCGTCTTTGTTCCCGTAAATGCCTCCATCGTGGCATCGGTAGCACTGTTGATATCATTGTGCCGAAATACCACCGCAACAGTCTGGAACAATATTTTTACATCCATCCAAAATGAGATATGATTGACATAGTACACATCATACTCAAAGCGCTGCTCCCAGCTGATCGTATTTCTGCCGTTTACCTGCGCCCAGCCTGTCAGTCCCGGCCTCACATCATGCCGGTGTCTTTGAAATTCGTTGTACAAAGGTAGATATTTGACCAAAAGCGGTCTTGGACCGATCAGGCTCATATCGCCTTTTAAGATATTCCAAAGCTCCGGAAGCTCATCAAGGCTTGTCGCCCGCAGTGCCTTCCCAAATTTTGTGAGGCGCACCTCATCCGGCAACAGATTTCCATGCTCATCACGTGCATCCGTCATAGAACGGAATTTGCAAAGCTTGAACACTTTTTCGTGATAGCCCGGTCTGTCCTGGTGAAAAATGACAGGAGAGCCAAGCTTTATGCGCACCAAAAATGCCACGATCAGCAGTACAGGGCTGAGGATCACAAGCGCTGTAAATGATATGATGATATCCAATAATCGTTTGATATACTTCTGATACATACACTGCTCCCGAATTTATTTGTTAAAGAGTTTCCTTATGATTCCGATGATCTTCTCCATATCTGCATCGGTATTTTTGATGTCACTTGGCAGGCACGCACCTCGATTGAAAATATCCTCACTCACGCTGATGCCGTCATCATTGTGATTAAAGAAATCACAATCTGCAAATACCGGCTGTAAATGCATCGGTTTCCAGATTGGCCGCGACTCGATGTTTTCTGCCTCAAGCGCATCCATGACCAT
>JAFOYD010000092.1 GCA_017391545.1 Lachnospiraceae bacterium | reverse complement strand
GGAACCCTCCAAATCCACTGAAACATGCTCTGCGCCCACATACATTGTAATGTACATATCAAAGCTCTGATCAGCATAATACCAGTCATTTGAATAGGTAATGCTGATATCATCCTCATGACCTGATTCTTCCAGTGACACTGTCAGATATTCACTGTACTGATCCTTGCTTACACTGGCTCTTCTAGTAATACCCATGAAAAGGATATCATCCGCTGAGCTGATATAGATACCACCTGATACTTCATCGAGTGTGCGCTCTGCGCCTGTAAATTCAATATCGATTTCAAAGGCGTCAACATCGCCGTATGAAGAAACAGCAATGCTTCCAGGTGTCTTGATTCCTACAATACGACCTTTGCTGTCAAAATAGAAATCAATCTCCAGGTCCTGATCGATCTGTGTTGAAAAGATCTTTTCGATCGCGTCTTTCAGATCACGTTTTGCTTCCTCGGCATCACTGCTTGATGATGCAAATCCCTCAGCAAACGCAGCATATTCCTCGCTTGCAAGAATGTCCTCTTTCATTCCTTCCATCATTTCGTTGAATGCATCTTTTTCAACGACCATTCCTACTCCGCCACAGCTTACAGCCTTTCCGCCAATGTTAAATTCCTTCTTTTCTCCAAGCGTCTTGTACTGTGTTGCCTTTTTCAGGCTCTTATCATATTTCTTTAAAGACTTGCTGATCACTTCAGCAAATGCAGCATTTGCATCGTTATCTTTATCTTTATCATTCTCTTCAAACAGCTCAAATGAGAGATCGTCTTCCAGCTCCGTCTCCATCAGCTCTGCCCATACGGAATCATTGAACTTCTTTCCAAGATCTGTTGTCTCAATCGCATATGTATTATCTCTCAGGAATACAGGTGAGCTTACATAGATTGTATTGTTGTCGGCAACAATTGTTCCGGCATCAATATTAATGCCCATCATACCGCCCTGAAGATTATATTTACCCTGCTTATTTTTGAGATCTGTCACTGCGTCAAGTGAAATCTTTACACTCTGGGAGCTTTCCGGATCTGTCAAAGATAATTCCCCATTGATATGAGATGGTTTCTTCTTGAACAGTTCTTCGATTGCATCTGAGCCAAGTTCATCAGAAACAGAACATGTATATGCCTCCATTTCCTTTGCCATGTTTGCAAATCCTTTTTGTACCTTTTTGGCTCCACTTCCACCACCAAAAAGCGATTGTGATAACAGAACAGCGATCGCGATCACCAATACCACTGCAACTGCTGCGATGATTCCAATCACAAGACCTGCCTTGCTCTTCTTGCCATTTCCATTCTGACCCGGATTCTGTCCTGGTATAAATCCCGGTTCAAATCCCGGCTGCTGCTGATAACCTGTCGGTGCTCCTGTCACCTGCTGACCATTAAAGCCCTGTGGTGCTCCGTTCATTGGCTGGCCGTTAAAGCCCTGTGGCATTCCGTTCACTGGCTGGCCGTTAAAGCCCTGTGGCATTCCGTTCACTGGCTGGCCGTTAAAGCCCTGTGGTGCTCCTGTCATCGGCTGACCGTTAAAGCCCTGTGGCATTCCGTTCACTGGCTGGCCGTTAAAGCCCTGTGGTGCTCCTGTCATCGGCTGCTGACTTCCCATTGGCTGGTCGTTATTGACTGGCTGTTCCGACTGTACGTTTTCCTCTGAAGAAGGCTTTGCCAGACTTACTGCCTGTGTCTCCTGCTGAATAGGCTGATCATACACTGACGAATTCGCGTCTGCATTTGTCTGACTTGTCGTCTCTGCACCATACACTGAACCTTCATTTTGAAGATTGTTCTGAGGGCTGCTATAAGCACCGCTCGCATTCGTTTCAAATTTGTTGTTCTCTTCCACTTTTCTTACTCCTTATATAATATCTGGTATTGTAACGCTTCCCCTCGCAAAGTTCTGTCAATTTCTTTGCTAACTCCCCCGTTCAGGGTAAATACCCTGTCACACAAGTCCAAATCTATCTCATCATGTGTCGCAAGGAGAATGGTTCCTCCAAGCTTTTTGTACATGCCAAGATATCGTCTTATATCAGCCTTTCCCGGCAGGTCCAGTGCCGCATCAGGCTCATCAAGTATTAAAATTGGCGGATTTCCCGCAAGCGCACAGCCAATGCTTACACGCTTTTTCATGCCGCCGGAAAGCTGTCCTGCCTTCATTCGACACATTTGATCTATTTCAAGCTCATGCAGAAATCCCTGCTTCAGTTCCTGCTCAAGCACTGCTTTTGACGGATACCACAGGCGGAGATTATCCAGTACAGAGAGCTCCGGAATCAGGTTGTTCTCCTGTGGAACATATCCGGCATAAGCGTTAAAAAGCTTCCTGCCTCCCTTACCTGACGCACACTGCCCATCAAAACAAATGTCTCCACTGTCTGGTTTCTTTAGTCCGGCAATAATATTTAAAAGCGTAGACTTGCCACAGCCATTTGTTCCCACAATACCGACACACTGTCCTGCCCCGGCTGAAATATTCACGCCTGAGAGCACTTTTTTTCGTCCATATGAGCTTACAATATTTACTGCACGTAAACGCTCCACCACTTGCCTCCATCTATGTATTAGTTTGACAGGATCTGTTTTTCCAGATCATCAAAGTTCATCTGCTCATAAGCGGTATCAAGATCCTTGTTGTTCCATGATGAACCCTTTTGTTTTCCACTCAGTCTTGTAGGCTCGTTGTAACCATTTTTGAGAATGGTAAGCACATATCCTACCTTATTGTCAATATCCTTTTTCATGGTGTAAGACAATATTTCAAAAAGCTGTTCGCGTGTACGGTCATTCGCCTTTGCGGTACGCAGGATGTCCTTCGCCTCTTTGAGGGTGCATCCAAATACATCAATGATCTCCTGCTCTTCCTCGGTGGCGATCACTGACTCACCATTTTTCTCAATGGTCTCATATTCCACAATGGTGCGGTTGCGTTTTACACGCTTTACCTTAAATCGCACGGCACTGATACTTCGCTGCCCACTTGGGAGCTTTTCATGAATCAGCTCATATTCAAAGGAAATATCCGTATTTCCATTGATCTCCTCATATGGTTTATCAAGGATCTCACGCTTTACATTTCCATTTGCATAAGAATCCGGAATTTTCATCATTTTGCGAAGCTCATCAAAAGAAATAATAAAAGTTCCTCCGTTAAAGGTCTCCTTATCCTTCAAAAGATAATACAGTCT
>JAFOYD010000091.1 GCA_017391545.1 Lachnospiraceae bacterium | reverse complement strand
GGCAAGCACGTCAAGAAACGCCTTTGGACCGATTGGCTCCGCATCCTCGATGGAGGAAATCGGTTCCTTTCCGGTGATTTCCCTGACTTTTGTGACATATGTGTCAGGTTTTCCAAATCGGCTTTTGATTGTGGTTGATGCATCTGACATGATGGGGTAGACATCGGCGCCTGCTGACACTAACTTTTGCAGCTCGATAAACATTTTTTCATAGGTGCAAAAGGAGCCGGTGAGTGCGATGCCGACTTTTTTCCCGTTTAGATCCATATCATACGCCTCCTGAAATTCTGGTGATACAATAGTCTGTCAAATATTTGGCACAGCTTTCTCCGGCGTATTTGCCCGGAAGTCCCGGACAAAAGTGCAGGTTGACATGCAGTTGTTTTGCAGCCTCATAGTCGGCACCGGTTCTGTTGGATGCGACATCAATGATGAGGGTATTGTTTGATACTTTTTCAAGACATTTATGGTTCAGCACAGGTACAGGGATAGTGTTAAAGATATACTCAAAGCGGCTGATATTCTGACAGAGCTTTGACAGGTGCAGCGTCTGAAAGCCAAGCAGGGAGGCGAGTGCCAGCTCATTGGCATCGTTGGAGCATACAGTGACACAGGCATGCAGTCCGCCAAGACGGTCTGCGAGTGCCTTTCCACAGCGGCCGTATCCAAGCACCAGCGTATTGCTCATATGGAGATTGGTATCCTTGTGGAGTAGTGCCTCCAGTATGGCGCCCTCTGCAGTGGAGACGGCATTCTGTAGGGACATCGGTTCATCACACATGAAGTCATAGCAGGTAATTTCACGCTCTTCGCATACGCGGCGGAAGCTTTCCGGTATGACACCTGCAAATATTTTCTGACGCTTGTGTATTCCCCTTTGAATCTCTGACAGCTTGATGGGAGAACGGCCTGACTCCCGTTCACAGTAGAGGCAGTCCGCTTTGGTAAAAGGGATACCACCGATGATGACCGGCGCAGAGTCGAGTGCCTCGCGCAGTGTATTGGCAAAGAAAATATTGGTTTCTGCTGTCTGACAACATGCTGTTTCACCGCATGCTGTTTCACAGCAGGGAATTTCCATGGTGCGAAAACAGAGGACGCGGTAGCCTTTTTTAGCAAGAATCGGTGCCATGCAGGACGTGCGCCTGTCACCGCCGATGATGGAGATATCATATTTTGACATATTTTTTGGAGACATCTGTCCATCCTTTTTTGTTGATATATCTTAGCATATGATAAAAAGAAAAAAGTGTGCAGAAAGTCATTGACAATTCAAATATGTCGTGCTACGATATATCACATAACCGATATGTCGTTATACGATATAACAGAATACGACATAAATAAAACATTTTAAAGGAGACTATTATGGAAGAAAAGAAAGTAACAGGTGTGAAGAAGATTTTTGGAGGCATTGTCCTGAGTTTCGTGATACTGGGACTGTTTCTGGGAATTCAGATCGTGATTGGTGCAGTGACAGGGATTGTCATTTCTACACAGATCGCGATGGAGACAGGAGGCGATGCACAGCAGGTCATGGAACTGACACAGGAAAGGATATCACAAGGAAGCTTTATGACGACACTGACCGTGATCGCAACAGCCATATCGGCAGTTTTTTCCGTGTTTTTCTACTGGCTTCTATGGGGCAGAAAAAAGACTGCAGAGGATCAGCAGTATCTGAAGGAAAAGGTCATTCAGGCAAAGCCTGTAGTGATGATCACAATCACTGCTGTCGGGACATATTTTCTGGCAATCCTGATCGCATCTGCAATTGAGCTGATCAGTCCTGAGACGATGGAAAAGTATAATACGCTGATGGAGACAGCACTTGGCGGCAGCGGACTGCTTGCATTTGTGGCAGCAGTGATTCTTGCTCCAATCAATGAGGAATGTATTTTCAGGGGATTGATTCTGAGAAATCTGAAGAAATATTTTTCGATTCCTGTCGTGATCATCCTGCAGGCAGTGATGTTTGGCATTTTCCACATGAACTGGGTACAGGGACTTTACGTGCTTCCAATCGGAGCTGCACTTGGGTATGTAGCGGTTAAGAGCCGTTCCGTATGGCCATGTATTTACATGCATTTTGTCTACAATCTGATGTCATTCGTCCTTGGACTGCTTCCGGAAATTCTCCAGTCCAATGTATTTGCAGCCATTGTCGTAGCAGTCAGTGTGGTCATATTAGTTTTCTGCTACAAAGAGGAGCATGACAAGTCTTTGGGACAAGTGGAGGGATAGTTTGGCAGAGAAAAAAGAACCGCTTACGGAAAGCTATTTTTACATTCTGCTCTGCCTGTATGGCGGACCAAAGCACGGCTATGGCATTATGCAGGAGACGGCTGAACTTTCGGGTGGAACGGTTAAAATCGGATCCGGAACAATGTATGGTGCTACCGGCAATATGCTCAAAAAGGGCTGGATCGTTGAAACACAAAATCCCGATCCGTCAGATACCAGAAAGCGTCTGTATAGTTTGACAGACACAGGCAGGGATGTGCTGATGTCTGAGGTGGAGCGGCTGCGAAGACTGTTAGGCGCAGCGCAGCAAATTGTTAGTGAAAGGTTATGAATATGAAAGAAAAAGATAGAAAGGTCAGTCACAAGATCTATGAAGCGTGGGAATACGAGCGGGAAATTGCGGATTTGAACAAAATGTCCGAGGAGGGCTGGCAGCTGGAAAAGGGAGGCTGTTTTCATTCCGTATTCCGAAAAAATGATAAGGTTCGCTATATTTACCAGCTTGACTATACGCCGAGGCTGCAGGATAAGGACAGATATCTGGAATTATTCAGCGAGCAGGGTTGGGAATACATCAACTCTACCATTAATGGCTGGCACTATTTCAGAAAAGCTTACAGCGAGGATCTCTCCGAGGAAGAGAAGGTCATCTATACAGACAAGCAGTCACTTTATGAGATGCAGAACAGGTATGTTGTGATGTTAAGGGCATTTGTTGCGCTTGCATGTGTCATGGCGCCGCTTTATCTGTTCATGGGAGTTATGCACCAGGAGCCGGCAATCATGATTGAGGCATTGGTGTTTGTGATTATGGGAGTATTCATGGGACTTGGACTGCTCAATGTAAATAGAGCGCGAAAAGGCATGAAGAAGCTTCCGGGGATTCCGTTTATTGTGGCGTATCCAATCATTATTCTGCTGCTTGTCGTGGCAATTATTATATTGTGATAAGATGCCAAATTATCTTGTTTTCCCTTGACATTGCCCAGAAAGAATTATAACCTTTAAGGGGTTGACAAGAGAGGAGTGGAGCAGTGAGACAGGAAGAAAAAGAGATATTAAATTTTGAGAACAGACTACAGCAGGACAGACGGGAACTGAACGACCTGATCAGTCGCAGCAGGACAGCAGGTATGGATGCACTGATGCAGGATAAG
>JAFOYD010000004.1 GCA_017391545.1 Lachnospiraceae bacterium | reverse complement strand
GATGTAGTAAAACCTGAAATTACCGGGTTTTCGACAGACAGCAAATGCTTTGAGCCTACCAGGACGGAGACTGAACAGTATTTTGCCGAGGATTTCATATTGAATGGAAGTTTCTCTGACGAAGGAAGCGGCGTGACGAAGGTAGAATATACTGTTGATTATACAGCAGGGAAAAATACCAGGTGGTCAGAGGTGGAGACGTCAGACAGTACCTTTCAGATCACACTTACAGATGGATGCTATAAGGCAATTGCTGTGAGAGCATATGATCGTGCCGGAAATGTGAGCGAATTAAAAAAATTTGTAAATGACAAAGGGGAACCGATCAAGGTCATCGTAGACAAATCAGAGCCTGTTCTCGAGATCGGTGCCAAATCAGGAAATGCCGGATATGATGGTGCCAATGACAGCTGGACCAATCAGGATGTGGTTTACACGATATCTCCTGATGAGAAAAGTTCTCCGTATGCAGGCATTTGTCAGTATGAGTATGTATATGAGAAAATTGGCGAAGCTGTGAATGATAAGAATATGACAGATATGTCAGAAAACTGGACTTCGGTATGCCTGGATGAGAAAGGTTCAGACCGCCTTGAAATCACGGATGACAAGAATGGATATTACTATTTCCGTGCCATATCAAAATCAGGAGTACGATCCAAGGAGGATGTGAAGTGCCGCATTCTGACGCAGCATGAGGCGGCGGACATCAAGCCGGTGATCGTGAACGGCGTGGATGAGACAAAGTGTAAAAATGGCTGGTATAATAAAGCTTCGGGTGTGCCGGCAGTACGGTTTGAATATCCAAATTATGACAAAGGTGTCATATCTGGAGAATATGATGCACCTGTGACCATCCATTATACACTGGAGGAACAGACCGATGATGGCAGTAGCAGGCAGGTCATAGAAGACAACGAGAAAAACAATGCCGTTATGGGCGTCATGAGCAGTGAGCAGGTGACGACTACGGATGAGGGCAAAAAGGAATTTGTGCTGACAAAGGATGATCTTGACAGCCATGTCATAACCTTTGACTATGACAAGAAGACAGGATATGCCAGGGATGGCATCTACACACTGGAATACTGGGTGACGGACAAGGCCGGCAACAAATCGGAAAAACAGACTTTCGTCTATAAAATTGACAGCCATGAGCCGACAGACCTGCGTGTCATGGTGGCAGGAAATGAGATGCCTGCTGACAGTGAATCTGTTATTCAGTATGAGCACTTTTATCAGGATATGGTATCCGGAGATGCCTCGGCCCGGTATGGCATTAGTGGCAAGGGTTCCATTAAAATACTCAGGGCAAAGAGGCCGGGTGAATGGGAGGATATCGATGTCAGCGCACTGGATGATGGCGACCGTTTTGACATTGCGCCCAACACCAGATGCTTTCTCTATGTGCGGGCAGAGGATAACGCAGGAAATTATACACAAGGGTGGACCAGAGGGCTTGTTGTAGACAATATGCTGCCCAATCAGTCAACAGGGAAGGAGCTTGTCGTAGAACCGGAAGGTGCGAACGAACATGGATTTTTTAATCAGGATGTCAAGGTGAAAATCAGTGTCAAGGATTCGCCGGAGGATGATAACTGCGCAGCACTGATGTCAGTCAACAGTTCCGTAGGAAAAGACGGGACAGATACGATTTCTGACAAGGAGCTTTTTTCGTTCACAAAAGAGCTTCCGACAGATGAGGAGCTGACAAACGCATCTTCTTTTGAGATGGTACAGACGATTGATGCAAAGGCAAATGAGAGCAATGCCGCATATATCGAGGTCACGGCTACTGACAGGTCAGAGAATCGTAAGACATCAACACAGATTCTGAAAATCGATGTCACAAAGCCTGTAGTTTCAATCACATTTGACCGTGAAGACGGAGTAAATGGCAGATTTTACAACGAGAGCAGGACTGCGACCATACATGTGCAGGAGTTGAATTTTGACGCATCAAACGTCGAAATGGCAATCACGAGAAACGGCGAGCCGATTGAGATGCCCCTGTCAGACTGGATAAGTGAGGGCAGTGAGCATTATGTGAATGTTGTGTTTGAGCAGGACGGTGACTATACGATGGAGGTGCGCTGTACAGACCTTGCCGACAATGAATCAGAGACTGCGCAGGCAGAGGGCTTTACGATCGACCGCACAGCGCCGCAGGTGACAATTGATCTGATTCCGCAGGCTGGCATGCAGGTGCACAGCGAAGGATATTATGGCTGCGGTGTAACGGCACAGATCACAGTGACAGAGCACAATTTCCGTGAAGACGATTTCGTGTTTGACAGCACGCCCGCTGCGCCGAAGCTTGCATGGAAGCATGAGGGCGATGTACATACGGCAAGCATGGCATTTGAAAGTGACAATACGTATCTGATTCGCTGTGCATACATCGATCTGGCAGGAAATGCTGCAGACGAAGAAGGTCTTACAAAGGAGTTCGTGATTGACAGGACAGCACCGATGCTTGCGATTGCAGGTGTGACGGATGGTTCCGCTAATTCCGGTGAGGTGACACCGGTGATCACGGCGCTTGACTTGAATCTGGCATCAGATGCAGTGGAAATCTCTGTCGTTACAGGCAGAGGGCAGTTGATTGAAAACACGATCGACACAGCAGTGATTGATGATGGCAGCGGTGTTGGATACATCTTTACATTGACCGATATGACCAACAAGGCGGATGACATTTATTATCTGACTGTGACAGCATGCGACAAGGCTGGAAATGACGCAACACTCACCTATCGTTTTTCCCTGAACAGAAACGGTTCTGCCTATGATTTTGCAGACCTGATTCGTCTGATGGAGAACCAGTATAATACTTATGTTGGCATGGAAGATGTCCTGATTACGGAGATGAATGTCGATCTGGTCGACGAATTTGAGGTCTATATCTCACGCAATGGAGCGCTCGGTTACAAGGCTGCGTATGAGAAGGAAGTGCAAGGCTCCGACAATATTGGCTATACGTACACGTATCGCATCAAACGTGAGAACTTTGCCGAGGAGGGAAGCTACCGACTGAGCATGTACTCTAAAGACAGGGCAGGAAACGAGGTCAACAATTCGATTGCCATTCAGGGCAAAGAAGTGGAGTTTGTCATTGACAATACCGCACCGAAGGTCGTGATCGACGGTGTGGAGACGGGAAAGGTCTATGATGTTGAAGCACAGGAAGTGGGGATCGTCGTGACAGACAACTTTAAGCTGGCTGAGGCAGAGTTTACGCTGGTGAATAAGAAGAATGAAGTGCTTGAGCGCTGGAATTATATGGATCTTTCAAAAGAGGGCGATACGCTGTATATTACCATACCAGAGTACAAGGAGGAGGTATCACTTTTGTACCGGATCAAGGATGCCGCAGGCAACGAGGTACAGACCTTCAGGGGTGAAAGCACAGCGCTGGCGGATTTTCTGGTGACAACGGACAAGTTCGTGCAGTTTGTCAATAAGCCAACGCAGACGCCTTTTGGGTGCACCCTGCTGGTGGTAATGGGAATTGCTGGAATCGCAGCTATCTTCGTTTTAATTCTGATACTGAATAAAAGAAAAATAGGAAAATTCGTTAACGACAAGGAATAAAAACGTTACGAAAACTGGTAGATGATTTTGTGCATATGTGATATACTGATTCATATATCAATATGCGGTGATAGGGTGTCATGGCATAGGCTTTGACACCCTTTTCTGCCGGGTATGACGATGAATATAGGAGCGAACAATGGAACAAAAGAATAAAAAGTATGTGACAACATGGGGCAATGCCATATCAATTGCAGACAGGCGTCCGGAAAACTATGCAAAGGATCTGACGCTGCGGTATCCGGTGCGACCCATGTTTGACGGTGACCGGCTAAAGATCACCCTTGATAATTTCTGCGGTACGGAGCCTGTGACGATCAGTCATGTGTATGTGGCCGACAGTGTTGATGGAGGGCGCGAAATCGCGGAGGAGACCAATACCCCCGTTACGTTTGAAAATGGAAGCAGGAGTGTTACCATACCTGCGGGAGAGGCAGTGGTAAGTGATGAAATCTCTTTCCACGTGAAACGGGGAAGTGACATCAGTGTCAGTTTATATCTTGGAGAGTTTACCCTGATGCGTTCGGCGGTGCTGATCACAGGCCCCTTGTCAAAGGGATTTTATGCGGTGGGAGATTATGCACAGAGCGCTGTACTTCCGATGGATCTAACCAGAAATACGAACTGGTTCTATTTTCTTAGCAATGTGGAGATTTATACGGAGAATACGAACAGGGCTGTGATCTGTTATGGCGACAGCATTACTTCACAGGCATGGCCGGATTACCTTACGTTACGGTTATTTGATGAAAAAATGGAACATACTTCTATTGTAAGGCGTGCCGCAAGCGGTACCAGAATTTTAAGACAGTATGACAATATTACCTACGATTCCTATGGCCTGAAGGGAGAGACGAGATTTCCGAGAGAGGCGAAAGTGAGCGGTGCTGACACGATCATCATCCAGCATGGTATCAATGATATCATCCACCCGGTCGGTGTCGAGGTCAATCCATTTCGTCCATGGAGTGATCTGCCGACTGCCGATGAGATGATTGCAGGGCTGAAAAAGTATGTCGAATGGGCAAAAGAGTATGGCCTGGAGGTATATATTGGAACACTGCTTCCAATTTATGGATGGCGTACGTATGAGCCGTTTCGTGATGAACTTCGCTGTGCGGTCAATGAGTGGATCCGCACGACACCGGATATCAAGGGATGTATCGATTTTGACAAGGCACTTTGTGACAGTACGAATCCGGCAGCCTTTGCAGAGGGATATGACAGTGGTGACCATTTACACCCATCCTTAAAGGCATATGAGAGAATGGCCGCAGAGGTGCCGGAGGCACTTTTGAGAGGAAGATTGGAATAATACAATACGAAGAATGGAGATAGGAACATGCCGACAGTATTATTTATCAATGCGTGTGTGCGTGGTAGGGATTCAAGGACACTGGCACTGGCAGAGCACCTTCTTGCACGCATCAGGGAAGCAAACAGCAGGGATATGGCATTTCGGATTGAGGAGATCCGGCTGTCTACTGAAAATCTGCTTCCATTAAACTATGAGCGACTGATGAGAAGAGATGAACTGCTGGCAGCAGGGCATCTTGATGATACCATGTTCGACTATGCAAATGCAGTGGCACAGGCAGACATGCTCGTGATTGCAGCACCCTACTGGGATATGTCTTTTCCATCATCCTTGAAAATCTTTTTCGAGGCGGCCAGTGTGGTGGGCATTACCTTTACCTATGCGGAGGACGGTACGCCGATCGGGCTTACGGCTGCCAAAGATATGTACTATGTCACGACAAGTGGTGGTTACATTGGCGACTGCAATTTCGGGTTTGAGTATGCAAATGCCTTATGCAGGCTTTATGGCGTGGAAAACACGCATTTTGTGAGTGCCGAGGGACTTGACCTTGATGGCGCTGATGTACAGGCAATCATGGAGGAAGCATGTAACGGCGAAATTATAAACTATTAGTAACGATGATGGTAGAGCGACAGGCGGAGGTGTTTATGACACAGATGTCAGAAAAGTCACAAAGAGAACAGGAAATGCAAGAGCTTGCAATGAAGATATGGGGCCTGTCCAGGGACAAGCTTCTGGTCAATCTGCGCTTTCTTGATGTGGCCCTCTCAAGTCTGCGGTTTGAGGCAAAATCCGGGACCGGGATGATTTGCTGTGATGTAAGTACGCTCGAGGCCGCAACGGTTCTTTATGATCCGGTAACCGTCATGGGACTCTATAAGAAGAATCCTTCCAATGTGATCCGGCTGCATCTGCATATTCTGCTCCACTGTATTTTCAGCCATTCCTACAAATATGACCGCGTCGAGCAGGAGCTTTGGGATGTGGCGGTCGATATGGCAGCAGAAAATGTTGCCCTGTCGCTTGGCATCACGGGCATAGAGACCATCAAAGATGAGGAGCGCAGGGAAGTGCTTCGCCAATGGAAAGCGCGCGCAGGAACACTGACCGCCGACAGGATTTACAGGAAATTACGAGAAGACAGACCGGGAATCACAGAGCTTCTGGAGCTTGGAAACCTATTTAAGCGAGATACTCATGAAGGTTGGGGCGCTGTGGAGATGATCGAGCTTACACAGGCGCAGTGGAAGAAGATCAGCGAGCGCATCAAGGCAGAACTAAAGTCCTTTTCTGAGGATAAATCAGATGACAGGACAATGCTCCAGAATCTTGAGGAGGCGACAAAGGAAACGTATGATTACGGTGATTTCCTGCGACGCTTCAGCGTATCCGGGGAAGATATGCAGATCAATGATGACGAGTTTGACTATGTGTATTATACGTATGGACTTTCCCTGTATGGAAACCTGCCACTTGTGGAGCCGTTGGAATACAAGGATGTCAATAAGATCAAAGAGTTCGTGGTCGCAATCGACACTTCCGGATCCTGCCGCGGGAACGTGGTGCAGGCATTTTTGAACAAGACCTACAGTATCCTGAAAAGTAGTGAGAACTTTTTTAGAAAGGTCAATATCCATATCATTCAGTGTGATTCTGAGGTGCGCAGTGACACGAAGATCACGAATGATGATGAGTTTGAGGAATTTATGAAAAATGGACAGCTCGAGGGCTTTGGCTCGACCGATTTCAGACCGGTATTTACGTATGTGGACAAGGCGATTGAGAATGGAGAATTTGAAAATCTCAAGGGGCTGATTTATTTTACGGACGGATATGGAATCTTTCCAGAACATAAGCCACCGTACAATTATGATACGGCGTTTGTATTTCTGGAGGATGACTTTGAGAAGCCACCGACGCCGCCCTGGGCAATCAAGCTGGTGCTTCCGGTCGAGGATTTAGAGGAAAATGTATAGAAAGGCGTGATCGATGAGTATGAATATCAAGCAG
>JAFOYD010000090.1 GCA_017391545.1 Lachnospiraceae bacterium | reverse complement strand
TGATCGATATTGAGCGGCTGAAAAATTATCCGAAGGACAAGACGGTCATTATTACGACCGGAAGCCAGGGTGAGAGTATGGCGGCACTCAGTCGTATGGCAAATGGCATGCACAAGAAGATTTCGATTGGAAAAGGTGATACGGTCATCTTCTCATCAAGCCCGATTCCCGGAAATGAAAAGGCGGTGACAAAGGTCATTAACGAGCTTTTCAAGAAGGGCGCAGATGTTATTTTCCAGGATACCCATGTATCAGGTCATGCGTGTCAGGAAGAGATCAAGCTGATCTATACACTCACAAAGCCGAAGTATGCCATACCGGTGCATGGTGAATACAAACACTTAAAGGCACAGGCAAAGATTGCCATGGATCTGGGCATTGATAAGGAGGATGTGTTTATCTTACAGTCAGGTGAGGTACTTTCGCTTGATGTGAACAGTGCGAGTGTTACCGGAAAAGTGCCTGTCGGCGCGGTACTCGTAGATGGACTTGGCGTCGGGGATGTAGGAAATGTTGTGCTCAGAGACAGACAGCATTTGGCGGAGGATGGTATCCTGATCGTGGTAATGTCCCTTGATGGTGCATCGGGAGAACTGCTTGCAGGACCGGATATCGTATCAAGAGGATTCGTGTATGTAAAGGAGTCTGATGAGCTTCTGGAAGAGGCCAGAAAGGTCATCGAGAAGGCAGTTCTTGGATGTCTTAGAAAGAACATCACGGATTGGGGCAAGATTAAGGGAACGATCAAGGACACACTAAGTGACTTTGTATGGAAAAAGACAAAGAGACGTCCTATGATATTGCCAATTATTATGGAGATATAGACTTGAAGTAAAGGCTTGTGGGAGGAATAGCTATGAATGCAAAACAGCTATTGGGAGCGATTTCCGCGATGATCGTAAGGATTGTAGTGGCAGCGGCAATTATTGCAGTGGTTTTTAAGCTCGCAATCAGTGCATATGATTTTGGATATCAGATTTTTGCTGATGTGCCGATGAGCGAAGGCAGTGGCAGGACAGTAAGTGTGGTGGTGTCCGAGGGACAAAGCAGCAAGGAGCTTGCAAAGATGCTGGAACAGAAAGGTCTGATCAAAGATGCGAACGTGTTTTATATTCAGGAGCAGCTTTCTGATTACAAAGATATGATTAAGCCAGGCACCTATGAGCTTAGCACAGCCATGAACTCGGAGCAGATGCTTGCAATATTGTGTGATGTTCAGGCAGAGCAGGAGGAAGTACAATAACGATGGATGAGAGAATGTTGACCTTTATACATTCCTTTGACAGCGATAAGCCGGCGTATTTAACACAGCTGGAGCAATATTCCAAGGAAACCAATGTACCGATTATCAGACCACAGATGCAGAGCCTGTTAAGGCTGCTGATCACATGGGGAAGACCCATGCAGATCCTTGAGGTTGGAACGGCCATTGGTTTTTCTGCGCTGTTGATGAGTGAATATGCACCCGAAGGGTGCCATATCACGACGATTGAAAAGTATGAGAAGCGCATACCGCTTGCAAAGGAGAACTTTGAAAAAGCAGGAAAGTCAGACTGCATCACACTTCTGGAGGGAGATGCGACAGAGATTCTGGCGTCGATGAAGGAGGAGGGCGCTTACGACCTTATTTTTATGGATGCGGCAAAGGGACAGTATATCAACTTCCTGCCCGATATCCTGCGACTTTTGTCACCGACAGGACTGCTTGTGTCAGACAATATTCTGCAGGAGGGCGATCTGATCGAGTCAAAGTATGCAGTGACGCGCAGAAACCGCACGATCCATAACAGAATGCGGGAGTATCTGTATGCACTGACGCACTGTGATGAACTTGAGACGATGATTGTGCCCATCGCAGATGGAATCACATTATCTGCAAAAAAGGAAGCGAAAGGTAAGGTGGATACACATGAACAATAAAAGAGCAGGAAAGCCGGAGCTTCTGGTACCGGCAAGCAGTCTGGAGGTTTTAAAGACTGCTGTCATATTTGGAGCAGATGCAGTATATATTGGCGGCGAGGCATTTGGCCTGCGCGCGAAAGCAAAGAATTTTTCGCAGGAAGAGATGAAGGCGGGAATCCGCTTTGCGCATGAGCATGATGTAAAAGTATATGTGACTGCCAATATTCTGGCACACAATGATGACCTGGCGGGGGCACGCGAATATTTTAAAGAGCTGAAGGAAATCAAGCCGGATGCGCTGATCATCTCTGATCCCGGAATGTTCATGATTGCAAAGGAGGTCTGTCCGGAGATCGAAATTCACATTTCGACACAGGCAAACAACACAAACTATCAGACCTACCGATTTTGGTGGCAGCAGGGCGCAAAGCGCGTTGTCTCTGCAAGAGAACTGTCGCTTGCTGAAATTCGTGAGATTCGCGATAACATTCCGGAGGATATGGAGATCGAGAGCTTTATCCATGGAGCGATGTGCATTTCGTATTCGGGACGTTGTCTGCTGTCGAATTATTTTACCGGAAGGGATGCAAATCAGGGAGCATGTACCCATCCCTGCCGCTGGAAGTATGCGGTCGTTGAGGAGAAGCGTCCGGGCGAATACCTGCCAGTCTATGAAAATGAAAGAGGTACTTACATTTTTAATTCAAAGGATTTATGCATGATTGAGTATATTCCGGAGATTGTGGCAGCAGGAATCGACAGCCTCAAAATCGAGGGGCGCATGAAGACGGCACTCTATGTGGCATGTGTGGCACGCACCTACAGAAAAGCGATTGACGACTACTTTGAGTCAGAACAAAAGTATCGTGAAAATATGGACTGGTATCGTGCGGAAATTGCCAAGTGCACCTACAGACAGTTCACGACAGGATTTTATTTTGGAAAGCCGGATGAAAATACCCAGATCTATGACAGCAATACCTATGTGAATGAATATGTCTATCTGGGAATCGTTGAGGAGATTGATGAGCGTGGTTTTGCGAAATTTGAGCAGCGCAACAAATTCTGTGTGGGAGACACCATCGAAATTATGAAGCCGGATGGTAGAAACGTGAGTGCAAAAGTGCTTTCGATGTATAATGATGAAGGGGAGCAGGTGGATAGCTGTCCGCATTCCAAACAGACACTTTATGTGGAACTTTCTGAAAAAACGCAGGCGTATGATCTGATGCGCGTTGAAGCAAAAAAGACATCATTGTCAAAATAGAAAGTAAAAGGTTCAAACGCACAAAGTAATACATCATAGTAGTTAATAATGACAAAAATCAAGCTTTTTCAAAGTTTCTATCTATGCAAAATGCAGAAAACAGTCCAAAATACAGAAAATTTTTGAGAAAGCCTTGATTTTTTCTCGGAGATATATTATGTTATAGAAAACAAAGATAATTCGGTCAGCCGAATGAACATATTCTTTGAAAATAGTAAATATGTATCGTGAACGAAGGTGTTCCAAAAAGAATAATATCTTTTTTTGGAACATTTTTTTTATAAGTGCAAATCGTTATAATGCACGGAAAATGCGTTATGATACAATAGAAAGAGAGGATCAAAAATGAGCGAAGCATTAAACGTGGAAAAAATCTTTGGCGAAAAGGTATTTACCGTTGCCAAAATGAAAGAAAGACTTCCCAAGAAGGTATTTCAGGAAGTAAAGCGAGTAATGGACCAGGGCGGCGAGCTTTCAATGGCAACTGCTGATGTAGTGGCAAAGGCTATGAAGGACTGGGCTGTAGAGAATGGCGCTACACATTATACACATTGGTTTCAGCCACTGACAGGCATCACTGCTGAAAAGCATGATTCCTTTGTCACACATCCTGATTCAGAAGGAAGAATGCTGATGGAATTCTCAGGCAAGGAGCTGATCAAGGGTGAGCCGGATGCTTCCTCATTCCCTTCAGGCGGACTTCGTGCTACTTTCGAGGCAAGAGGATATACAGCATGGGATATTACTTCTCCTGCGTTCTTAAAGGAATCAGGCTGCGGTGTGATTCTTTGCATCCCGACAGCGTTCTGCTCTTACACAGGTGAGGCACTTGACAAGAAGACTCCGTTACTTCGTTCCATGGAGGCACTTAGCGAGCAGGCACTTCGTATTGTCAGACTTTTTGGAAATACTGAGGCTACCAAGATTACTGCATCTGTAGGTGCAGAACAGGAATACTTCCTTGTTGACAAGGATTTATACTTACAGAGAAAAGACTTGATGTTTGCAGGACGTACACTGTTTGGTGCTCCGGCTCCAAAGGGTCAGGAAATGGAAGATCATTACTTCGGTGTCATCAAAGAGCGTGTCGGTGCTTACATGAAGGACTTAAACGAAGAGCTTTGGAAATTAGGCGTTACAGCAAAGACACAGCATAACGAGGTTGCCCCTGCACAGCATGAGCTTGCACCTGTTTACGAGACAGCAAATATTGCGGTAGATCACAATCAGCTTGTTATGGAGGCTATGAAGCGCGTTGCTTACAAGCATGACTTGAGATGTCTGCTTCATGAGAAACCATATGCAGGTGTCAATGGTTCCGGTAAGCATGATAACTGGTCGATCACGACCGATAATGGTGTCAACCTTCTGGAGCCAGGTGACACACCAAACAAGAATATTCAGTTCCTTCTGGTACTTGCCTGCATCATGAAGGCAGTTGATACACACGCTGATTTACTCCGTCAGTCTGCATCAGACGTAGGAAACGATCACAGACTTGGAGCAAACGAGGCACCACCAGCAATTATTTCCATCTTCTTAGGCGACCAGCTTGAGGACGTTGTAAAGCAGCTTGTAGAGACAGGTGATGCTGCAAGAGTCCTTGAAGGTGGCAAATTACAGACAGGTGTATCAACACTTCCTGATTTCGAGAAGGATGCTTCAGACAGAAACAGAACATCACCGTTTGCATTTACAGGAAATAAGTTCGAGTTCCGTATGGTTGGTTCTGCTGACTCCATCGCAAGTCCTAACACAACTTTGAACGCAATCGTTGCAGAGGCATTCTGCGAGGCTGCTGACATTCTTGAGAAGGCTGACGACTTTGATATGGCAGTGCATGATCTGATCAAGGAGTACATGACAAAGCATCAGAGAATCGTATTCAACGGAAACGGATATTCTGACGAGTGGGTAGCAGAGGCTGAGCGCAGAGGACTTCCAAACATCAAGTCCATGATCGAGGCTGCTTCTACACTTACAACAGACAAGGCAGTTAAGTTATTTGAGAAATTTGGTATCTTCACAAAGGATGAGCTTGAATCCCGTGAGGAGATCATCTATGAGACATACGCAAAGACCATCAATATCGAGGCTCTTACCATGATTGATATGGCAGGTAAAGATATCATTCCTGCAGTTGCTTCTTACACAGGTGAGCTTGCAAATACAATTATCGCAGTGAAGGAAGCAGGTTCTTCAGCATTGGCACAGAT
>JAFOYD010000003.1 GCA_017391545.1 Lachnospiraceae bacterium | reverse complement strand
GATTTTTGATTGCCATCGTCAGGACAGGTCATGACAGAAACGGCGGATTTACGATTCTGAATGCAATCTGTAAGGTCTATCTGACAGTGATGCGCGGTACACCTGTCATGATACAGCTATTGATTATTTACTATGTAATTCTTGCATCAGCAACTAACAAGATCATGGTTGCGGCGATTGCCTTTGGTCTGAACTCAGCGGCATACGTGGCTGAAATTGTCCGCTCTGGTATTATGTCGGTCGACATCGGGCAGTTCGAGGCAGGACGAAGCCTGGGACTCAACTACAGCCAGACTATGCAGAGCATCATTATTCCGCAGGCTGTGAAAAATATTCTGCCGGCATTGCTCAACGAATTTATCAGCCTGTTAAAGGAGACTTCAATCAGTGGTTACATCGGTCTGATGGACCTGACAAAGGGTGGCGACATCATCAGAAGCAATACCTATGAAGCGTTTCTGCCGCTGATTGCAGTCGCACTGATCTATCTGGTATTGGTAATGCTGTTAAGCTTTGGCGTGAGCAGGCTGGAAAGGAAGTTAAGAAACAATGAGCGATAATAATATTATTCTGGAAGTAAAAAATTTACATAAAACATATGAAAAACAGGAAGTGTTAAAGGGAATCAGTACGACCGTTAAAAAGGGTGACGTGATTGCAGTGATCGGACCGTCAGGCTGTGGAAAGTCTACGTTCCTGCGATCCTTAAACCTTTTGGAGGTTCCGACAGACGGACAGATTTTATTTGAAGGAACGGATCTGACGGACAAAAAGGTTGACATCAACCGTGTACGTGAGAAAATCGGCATGGTCTTCCAGCAGTTCAATCTGTTTCCCAATATGACAATTAAACAAAATATCATGCTGGCACCTGTGAAATTAAAACTGATGACACAGGAGGAGGCAGCAAAAAAGGCGGATGAACTGCTGGGGCGAATCGGATTGGCAGACAAGGCTGATGCATATCCGTCACAGCTTTCAGGAGGACAGAAACAGCGAATCGCAATCATTCGTTCTCTTGCAATGAATCCGGACATCATTTTATTTGATGAGCCGACCTCGGCACTTGACCCGGAGATGGTCGGCGAGGTATTGCAGCTGATGAAGGATCTGGCAGTAAACGGCATGACGATGGTCGTGGTCACACATGAGATGGGCTTTGCCAGAGAGGTTGCAAACCGCGTCATGTTCATCAACGAAGGTGTGATCGCAGAGGAAGGAACACCCGAGGAAGTATTTGGGGCACCGAAAAGCCAGAGATTGCAGGAATTTTTATCAAAGGTGCTGTAGTGGAACAGGAGTAGATGTAGCCATGATAAAGGTATTGATTGCAGATGATGAATTTATCATGAGACAGGGATTGAAATACATCATCAATTGGGAAAGTGAAGGTTTTGAAATCGTCGGTGAAGCTTCCAATGGGCAGGAGGCAATGGAGCTTGTGGAAAAGCTGCAGCCACATATCATTATCAGTGATATTGTCATGCCTGTGCTGGACGGAGTGGACTTTTCCCAAATCATTCACGAGACATATCCCAATATTCAGCTGATTATCCTAAGTGGATATGATAAGTTCGAATTTGTCAAAAATACACTGATGAACGGTGCAGTCGATTATATTCTGAAGCCGACACTGACACCGCAGGAGCTTTTAAAAACATTGAAAAAAGCAGTTGCGCGTATTCCGGATTATTGTATTTCAAATGAAACTGCAGGAGCACAAAGGGATGGAATCGAACGAAAGCTGGAGCGGTATCTGATCGGTCAGGATATGAATCTGCCTTCCGAGGAGCTTTCCGGATATTTTCACTACACATGTTATCGGATCTTTGCCGTAAATATTAGAAAAGAAAACGCAGCAAGGGTCAGTATAACAGAAATGCTGTTTAAAAAGCTGGAGCGTGAGCTGCAGGATTTTGCTGATATGGATTGGCTGTTGATGATGCTGCGGGAAGAGACGGCATGTATCGTGCTCAATTATGGCGATGACAGAGACAGGAGTGTTGTTTTGCAGTTAAAATCGCTGAATGATAAGCTGCATGATATCTGTGAAACCCTCTTTGGCGTGTGCAGCAGACGGTTTTTGTCTTTTCGGCAGATTCTTGAGGTCTATCAGACTGATATCGCGCCGAATGTGTACAAGGCATTTTATTATCAGGGCGTGCAAATGCTCATGGCTGAGAATCTGGATTATGCCAGTGTCAGAGCCAAAAAGGAAAAATTTGATTTTACGGCTTACAATCATTTGCTTGGCGGAAAGCAGTATGAGAAGGCAGCTGATATGCTGACTGACTATAGTGAGAGTTGTATCAAGGCACAGGCGGATGTGTATGGATTGAAAAATCAGATGAAGAACATGGTCTATCACTTTCTGGAGCACATCGGATTGTCAGACAGTGAGGTCGATGACAAGCGTTATGACTTTTTCTCACGGATCAATGAGGTATCCTATGCAGAAGCGTACGGGCAGGCCATAAAGGAGATCATGCAGGAGCTTAAGGAACTTTCCGGCAGCAGAACGGTTCCGGAGGATGATCGCATGGAGCGGTTGTTGCACTATATATCACAGAATTATCAGGAAGATTTGAAGCTTGCAGATCTAAGCAGGGTATTTAATCTCAATTATTCGTATCTGTCATCCTATTTTAACCAGGAGATGAAGGAAGGTTTCAATGACTATCTCAACCGCATCCGTATTGAGCAGGCATGCAAGCTCTTGAAGGAGACCGGACTGCCGATCGCGGAGGTTGGAAGTCAGGTAGGTTACGCAGATCACAGCTATTTTTGCAGAGTATTCAAAAAGATAACGGGAAGGACACCGTCTGAATGGAAAAGGTCAGGAAATATTTAAAAAGTATCAGGTCAGAGCATTTTTGGAACAGTCTTTTTGGAAATATCACGCTGCTTGTCCTGATGGGAATTGGTATTCTCGCAGTGATTATCAGCAGCGTTGTACTGGCAATGTCAAAGAGGGCTTTTACCGAAACTTATGGTACATCGCAGGAAAAGGTATTTGATGAGATTGAGAATAAGTTTCTCGAGCTCAATGACAGGCTGCAGGATATTGCGGCAGCAATTGACAGCAGCTGGGCATTCCGACTGTATTTTCACGATGACGGACAGCTGGATAATGTTCAGAATTTCCAGAATATTTATCAGATGGAGCGTGACCTTGAGCAGAGCAAGGCTTCGGAGCTTGACCGACTAAATATTCTGGTGTTTGGAATGAACGGCAAGCACTATCTGTCAAGGACAGAGACGATTTCCCTAAGTGACGAAGAAATCATGAAAAGCAGTGCAGTGCAAAATGCATTGAAGGACAAGGATTCCCTGCAGTATACCTTTTCAAGAGGGGCGTACACTGCGACTTCAAAAAATACAGATGTCATTGTAGCTTCTAAGGCGCTATATTACAGTGAAAGTAAGGAAGTCTATGCAGTCATGCTCGTGACACTGACAAGTGAGGATATCAAGGAATACTATGATTTCTTTGTCAGTGAGTATTCGTCATTTTATATGGTGAGTGATGATGGTATTGTGATGGGTTCCAGTGACAGCGACATGTCAGGAAAGCAGATGACCGAAGAATGGTATCAGGATGCTGTTCACAGAACATCAGGTGACCGATGGATTGCAGCGATCGATGGAAATAGTCATACTGTGATGAAAAAAGAACTTCCATATCTTGGCTGCTCTATATATGGCATTCTGGACAATGACAAGGCACTTGCAAACCTGTATAATATGCCGCTTTTGATTTTCGTATGTATTGTGATCGGGGTGCTGATTTTGACGGCATGTATTGTGATGGCAAGACGCACACTCGATCCGCTGTCAAAGCTGGTTGGAAAAATGTCACTGGCACGTGACGGGGAGTTCACACAGTATATGCCCGTAGAGGGCACGGTCGAGGTGCAGGAGCTTGCGACCACCTACAACTATATGCTTGATGATATCAGAAAATACATCGACCAGCTGTTGGAAACGGAAAAGGAGCGGAGAAAATCGGAGATTAAGGCGCTGCAGATGCAGATCAATCCGCACTATGTGTACAATACTCTTGCAAGTATCAAATGGCTGGTCTACCAGAACAATCAGGAAAAGACAATTGCGACAATTGATGCGTTCATACAGCTTCTTAGGAACACTATCAGCAATACGGATGAATTTATTACAATGGAGCAGGAGCTTGTAAATCTTCACAATTATGTCCTGATCAACCAGACAAGATATGGTGATGCAGTCAGTGTGGAGTATTATGTGTCTCCGGGCTGTAATGATTGTCTGCTGCCGAAAATGATTCTTCAGCCCTTTATCGAGAACGCGTATTTTCATGCATTTCCATCCGGAATGAGAGGAAGGATAGAGATTTTTGTCAGGCAGAAGGAGCAGGATCTTGAGATTAAGATTGTGGATGACGGTGTGGGAATGAGACAGGAGGACGCGGCACAGGCAGTGTCAAAGGAAACCTCCAAAGAGCATTATTCGGGCATCGGCATCCACAATGTACATGAACGGTTAAAGCTTTTGTATGGTGATTCCTATGGAATCACAATGGAAAGCAGTGAGAACAAAGGAACATGTGTGAGAATTTTACTGCCATTTCGGACAGACCATCAGAAAGGGGAATCAGAATGAAAAGAAAGTGCATTTTTTGGTATATCCTCTTATGTATTATGGTAGTACTGACAGGATGCGAAGGCGCAGTACAGCAGGCACAGGAAACAGAACCTGCCCAGAAAGAGATTGTGATCTGGACATGGGATGAGACATTTAATGTCAAGGCGGCGAAGCTGGCAGCAGAAGCGTACATGGACAGTAATGATTCGGTAAACATCATTGTTGAGACCAAGGAGAGAGAGGAAATCCTTTCTGATACCAAAAATATCCTGTCTGCGAAAGCCTATGAAAAACTTCCGGATATCATTATGCTGGAGGACTACGATGTGCAGGATGTGCTTTCCCTGTATGAGGATGAATTTGTCGATCTGACGGATCTGGTCGATTATGGAAAGTTTGCTGATTATAAGACCAGTCTGTGCTCCAGAAACGGACATAGCTACGGGATCCCTTTTGACAGTGGTGCCGCAGCGCTGTTCTACCGCATCGATATTCTGGAGCAGGCAGGCTTTGAAGAAAGCGACCTGCAGCAGCTTACGTGGGATGAATTTATTACGATTGGAGAGCAGGTCTATCAGCAGACAGGAGTTTCCATGCTGACACTTGACCCGTCTGATTTTCCAGTGCTTCGTCTCATCATGCAGAGCAGTGGAAGCTGGTATGTGGACAGGGAAGGTAACAAGGCTGATATTGCAGAAAATGAAGCACTCCGGCAGGGACTTGATATTTACAAAAGACTGCTTGATACGAATGCTGCGAAGAGTGTGAACGGATGGAATGAGTTCATATCAGCGTTTCAGAATGGAGAGGTTGCCTGTGTCCCAAGCGGGAGCTGGATCATCTCAAACATCAAAGAGGTGAAGGAGCAGTCCGGTCTCTGGAGGGTGGCACCGATACCTGTTGTGGCAGGCGATCAAAATGCAGTGTCTGCTTCCAATGTCGGAGGCAGTTCCTGGTACATTATGAAAAATTCATCCGGTTCCTCAGAGGCGACTTCTTTTTTGCTGGAGATGTTTGCAGACAATGATGCGTTTATGGATCAGCTGATCACACAGATCGGCGTGATTCCTGCCGTAAAAGATCCTGAGGTCTATACAAATTATGAGGTTGGTGATGAATTTTTTGGTGGTCAGAAGGTGACAAAATTCCTGACCGGGCTTGCCGGTGAGATTCCGGTCGTCAATTATGGCAGCAAGACATATGATATTGAAAATATTGTTGAGGCAGAGTTTCAAAATGTCCTTACAAATGGAGAAATTGACATGGCGCTTGAACGGGCGCAGATGAAAGCGGACGCTTTGGTCAGGGAGTAAAAATTGTTACAGATTTCTAAAAATAGTCCAAGTAAAAATGAAAAAATCCAAAATTATGTAAAATTACTCTAAACTTATTTCTAAACCTTTTATGAAATATCGTGGTAAGCTAAGTGCATCAAAACAAACAAAAAACTACGAATATTTCATGGGAGGTTATTTTAATGAAAAGAAAATTAATTAGTTTGGCATTGTCAGCAGCGATGGTAGCATCACTTGCAGGATGTGGAAGCTCACAGAATACAGGGGCATCAGCAGATACCTCTGCAAATGCGACGGCAACAGATACAAAGGCAGAGACTGCCGCAACAGAGGATGCTTCAGCAGGTACTGCTGCGGATGATGCACAGACACTGACCGTCTGGTGCTGGGATTCCTTCAATGTAGATGCCATGAAGAAGGCAGGGGAGATTTATGAGGCAGATCATCCCGGCGTTTCCATCGAGGTACAGGAGACTGTTTCAAGCGATATCCAGACACTGGTTCAGACCTATGCTATGAGTGGAGAACTCGATGCACTTCCTGATATCTTCCTGATGGATGACCAGGTATTTGCAAAATACTTACAGAATTACCCGGATGTATTTGCAGATCTGACAGATTCCGGCATTCCTTTTGACGATTTTGCAGCTTCTAAGGTAGCAAACTCCGTTAGAGATGGCAAAAATTATGGTGTTCCATACGATAGCAACACAGTTATTGCATGTTATCGTACCGATTACCTTGAGCAGGCAGGCTACACCATTGATGACCTGACAGATATCACATGGGATGAGTTCATTACCATCGGTAAGGATGTGCTTGACAAGACAGGTATGCCGATGCTTACCAATGTACAGGGCGAGCCGGATTTGTTGAATATGATCTTGCAGTCAGCAGGAATTTCTGTATTTGACGAAAATGGAAATATTTCTTTGGTCGGCAATGAAGGACTCAAGGAAGCCATGAATGTATATATGGACCTGATCAAGGCAGGCGTTCTTCAGGAACAGACAGACTGGTCCGGATATCAGGGTTCCATCAACAACGGTGCAGTTGTCGGAACAATCAACGGTTCATGGATCTGTGCAACAATCATGTCTACAGACCAGACAGAGCAGGAGGGCAACTGGGCAGTGACCAACATGCCGAAATTAAATGACTATGCAGGCGCTACAAATTATTCCGCACAGGGTGGTTCTACATGGGCAGTTGCTTCTACATGCGACAACTATGACCTTGCCGTTGATTTCTTCAAGACAACATGGGCTGGCAGCACAGAGTTCTATGACAGCATCTTAAAGGATTTAGGCGCAATCGCAACCTATCTTCCTGCAGCTGACAGCGATGCATACAACGAGACATCTGCTTACTTTGGAGGAGAGGCAATCTACTCAAAGATCGTGTCTT
>JAFOYD010000089.1 GCA_017391545.1 Lachnospiraceae bacterium | reverse complement strand
GGCACAAGTCCTTCATATTGTACCACTTCGTTTTCCAGTGATCCAATCCACTTATCAAGGATCAGCTGTAGTGCTCCGTTATCCGGACATGCATGTGTCGCCATGTTTCTAATCAACTCCCTGTATGTGGCAAGTCCCTGTCCTTTATTGCCAACAAGTCTCCTGTCTACAGAAAGTTCCACATCTGTCACCACGAAATTCTTCTCCATCACATGATTTCTCAGTGCATGCATGAGAAAAGTCTTACCGCTTCCGTATACTCCCTCAATAAAACGTACCGCTGCTCCTCCCTGCTCGATAATGGATACGTCCTGTAGCAGTGCCTGAATCTCACTTTTTCTCCCCACTGTAATGTATTCAAGCCCTGTTCTGGGAACAACTCCACTCTTTAAGGAATTTAGAACTGTGGCTGCAGTTGCCCTTGATATCCCGTTTTGATCCATACAACCCATTCCCCTTTCCTATGCTTACTGTAACGATACAGTACATTCATAGTTACTGTTATACAACCTTCAACTGTGACTGCACGAAGTCTGCATCCGCCCTGATTCTGTCAAGATTCTCAATACTGAATTCAAAAGCAAATGTCTCCCGCTCATTGTCCTTATTAAGTCTCTCAAATGCCTTCTCAATCATAATCATACGCTTCTGCTGACGAATCGTCGCAAAAATGCGCTTATGAATCTGATCTGTATTTTTATCGCAATCAGTCTCGTAATCAAGCAGTTCAATCATGCGGTCTGCATCATATGGATAAAAATCGGTGGAGCACATCCTACCTGTAGCTCCTTTTCCCATCGGTATGAAGGTTCCCATGGACAGCTCTCCACCACACAGATATACCAGAACCATCGGTCTCTGTAAAATTCTTGCAAAAACTTCTGTCATCAGGTCCGGAGAAATCTTTCTCTTAAGGTGAACCTCAAATACAGATAATCCTCTCTCCATCATGAGTTCCATCATATTGGTGATCCCTTCCTGATCCACCATCTGATAGCACCATTCAACACTCTCGATTTCTGCCTCAAAGATACGACGGCATTTCAAATTGTCAATCCGCTGAAATAATGGCTCCAGTGGCATCCCCTTTTCTACCCTGTACTGTCTTGGAATATTGTATCTTCCCTCGCTCATCGTCATTCTCTCCCTTTTTCACAAATTAATTCCCTAATACCTATGGCTTCGTAAACCATTTATGTTAATCATTTTGAAGTTATTATAATATATTATTAGATAAATTTCTACAATTAGTTTTATTTTGCTTTAATTTTGTGAAAATTGCCATTTTAACAGCAAAAACCAAGACGAAGAAAGAGGAAAAATCTGTCAAATTTGACATATCTCTCCTCTTTGTTTATTGCGTAAATTAACTGAATATTTTATTAATTGTGTGTATAATTATTAGTTTTAGTTTACATAAAGTATCATCATATCATTCAGTACCATGTTTGTATACTTCATCATCAGCTCGGCTTCCTTCTCGACCAGACCATATTTTTTGTATCGAAGGACAAATCTTGGTGTACCCTTTGCTGAAAACTCAAGAGTCCCCTTATATTTTGCCATCAGTTCAGGAAGCATTTCCACATGTACCGGAGCATACGGCTCCATCAGGAAGGTAATCTGCCCTGCCTTTCCCTTGATTTCCGTTACATACCGCTTGTGTGCAGTCACCCTGATCAGGGATATCTGGATCAGATTCTCTACGGACTTTGGTACATTTCCAAAACGATCCTTCAGTTCTTTTCGCATATCATCGCATTCCGCTTCATTTTCAAGACTTGCAATCCGCTTGTAAATATCAAGCTTTTGAACTTCATTGACAATATAAGAAGGCGGGATAAATGCATCCACATCCATATCCACATAGGTGTCAAAGTCCTCATCGATCTTTTTCGTGCCCTTGAGTGTTTTCACAGCCTCATTGAGCATCTTGCAGTAAAGATCATATCCCACAGCTTCCATATGACCATGCTGGCGTTCTCCCAACAGATTTCCCGCCCCGCGGATCTCAAGGTCGCGCATTGCGATCTTAAAGCCACTTCCAAGGTCGGTAAATTCTTTGATAGCCTGCAGGCGCTTTTCTGCGACTTCCTTAAGCATCTTATCCTTTTTATACATGAGAAACGCATAAGCAGTACGATTGGAACGCCCGACTCTTCCTCGCAGCTGATAGAGCTGTGAAAGTCCCATATTATCAGAATCATGGATGATCATCGTATTGACATTGGAAATATCGAGTCCTGTCTCAATGATCGTCGTAGACACCAGCACATCAATATCACCATTGATGAAATCAAACATAATCTTCTCAAGCTCATGCTCCTTCATCTGTCCATGTGCAAATGCCACGTTCGCTTCAGGCACAAGGCGCGCGATCTGGTTCGTAATATCCTCAATATTATTGACGCGATTGTACACATAATACACCTGTCCCTGTCTGGACAATTCCCGCACGATTGCCTCACGCACCATTTCCTCATTATATTCCATGACATAGGTCTGGATCGGCTGGCGCTCTCCGGGCGCTTCCTCAAGCACGCTCATATCACCGATACCGACCAGGCTCATATGAAGTGTCCTCGGAATCGGTGTCGCAGTCAGTGTCAGCACATCCACATCCTCTTTCACCTGCTTGATTTTCTCCTTATGGCGCACGCCGAACCGCTGCTCCTCGTCGATGATCAAAAGTCCCAGGTCCTTGTATTTTACATCCTCTGACAAAAGCCTGTGTGTGCCTATGACAATATCCACAAGCCCCTTTTTAAGTCCTTCCACTGTTTTCTTGATTTCACCTGAAGTACGAAATCTTGACATCATTTCCACACGCACCGGAAAATCCTTCATGCGTTGAACAAATGTATTATAATGCTGCTGTGCAAGAATCGTTGTCGGCACCAGATATGCCACCTGCTTGCCGTCCTGAACCGCCTTAAATGCTGCACGAATGGCAATTTCCGTCTTGCCATAACCAACGTCACCACAAATCAGACGATCCATAATGCGCGAGCTCTCCATGTCACTTTTGGTCGCTTCGATGGCAAGAAGCTGGTCGCCTGTCTCCTCAAATGGAAACATCTCCTCAAACTCCTGCTGCCACACCGTATCCTTACTGAATACAAATCCCTGCTTCTGCTGACGTATGGCATACAACTCCACTAAGTCCTTTGCGACCTCATTTACAGCAGTCTTTACCCGCGATTTCGTCTTGGTCCACTCCTGTGTGCCAAGCTTGTTCAGTTTTGGCTTTTTTGCCGCATCGGATGAAGCGTATTTCTGAATCACATCAAGCCCGGTTGCAAGCACATAGAGGTTACCACCGTCACGATATTCGATCTTGATATAATCCCGCACGACCTTGTCTGACTCCACCTTCTCAATCCCTCGGTAGATGCCAAGTCCATGATTTTCATGCACGACATAATCCCCGACTTTGAGGTCAGAAAAACTCTGAATCTTCTGTCCTTCATAAGTCTTTTTGCGCTTCTTTTTGCTTTGCTGTCTTCCGAAAATATCAGTCTCTGATATGACCACAAATTTTAAGAGCGGGTACTCAAAACCTTTTCGCACTGTGCCATGATATGTCATGATCTCTCCCGGCTGAAGGATTCTGTCCGGTTCTTCCGAATAAAAAGCAATCAGCCCCTCATCCATCAGGTCTGATGCCAGACGCTTTGCGCGCGTCGCAGAAGCGGACAGCAAAAGCACCCTGGCGCCCTGCTTTTTGAAATTTTTCAAATCCTTCACAAGTTCCGGGAAACTATTGTTATAGGATGAGATATTGCGTGCATTGATTGCAAAACGGTCTTGGAATTTAATGGGAAAGCTCTTAAATTCCATTGTTGAAAGTGCTAACAGGCGTTCCCTCTCAAGCCTTGCCATAATTTCCTGCACAGAAAACAGGATGTCCATCTGCCGTGGCAACAGATACCCTTTATCGGCTCTGTTCGTCATGCTTTCACGAAACTCCAGCTCCACAGCATTGGCATGCTCCTCCACATGAAGCGGCTCATCAATATAGATGCAGCAGTTCCTGTCTGCAAAAAGGTCAAGAAAAGACATTGTGTCCTCATAAAAGTAGCGGATGTAACTATCGAGATTGACCAGATTTTGAAACTGCGTGACCTGTTCCTCCAAATCCTTAATGGTCGTTTCCAGACGGTGTGCTTCCTCAGGCTTCGTATTTTCCCTGAAATACTTTGCCCGCTCCTTACAATCCTTCTCAATTTTCAAAAAGCCTTCCTGCAATACCGATTGTGACAAAATCAGCTCCGCTGCCGGATAAACTGACACTTGTGTCATATTTTCTTCAATGGAACGCTGACTGAGTACATCAAAGGAACGGATTGACTCAATTTCATCTCCCCACAGTTCAATACGGACAGGGTTCTCCGCAGTGAGATCAAAAATATCAACAATCCCTCCGCGTATCGAAAATTGTCCTGGTGCTTCTACCTGATAGTTCTTCTCATATCCCATCGCAACCAGTTTTTTTGCAAGTGCCTGCTCCTCAACAACACTGTCTTTACTGATGTGTATGACATTGTCTTCAAGAACGGAAAGTGGCAGATGATGTGCCATCAGCGCAGAGAAAGTCGTGACGATCGTAACAGGCTCTCCCTCAAGTATGCGACGTTGTACTGCGATTCGCTCCTTCGTAAGCTGATTGCTGTGGATATCTGCCTGATAAAAAATCAAATCCCTGGCAGGATAGAAGTACGAGTTTCGACTATACAGGCGGCAGTCCTCCAAAAGCTCTCTCGCCTTCATATCGCTGTAGGTCACAATCAGTTTCACATCATAATTGTTATCAGTACCAAATACCATATGAAGTTTCTGGGAGTCTACGCAGCCACTGATACTCGCTTTTCCTCCCTTTTTGTCCAACGCTTTCCTGATCGCTTCATATTCACCAAGCTCTTTTAGCGGTACTAACAATGTATTCACGTCTGACTATCCTCCATCATCCTTTTTTGGCATTATAATCATTCATTGCCTGATCTACTCTTCCCTCGAGCATCATGCCGATCGCACCATCTACTTGTTCAAGGCTGTCCTTCATAATGGCAAGCTCTTCCTTATTAAAATGCCCCAGCACATAGTCTGCCAGATCATAACCCTTTGGCTTTTCACCAACACCGATCTTAATACGCTGGACCGTATCATGTCCCAGATGTGCG
>JAFOYD010000088.1 GCA_017391545.1 Lachnospiraceae bacterium | reverse complement strand
GTCTGCCGAATCCCCGGCAAATTACATATTCCATAGGTCAATGCCCCGAGCCCATCAAGCTTCTGTGCCCTTCCCACATAATCATAGACATTGTATCCACAAAAAAACTCATCTCCGCCATCACCTGACAAGACAACCGTAACCTGCTTTGAGGCCAGTTCGGATACCAGCATGGTTGGAATCTGGGAACTGTCCGCAAATGGCTCATCATAATATTTCGGAATGCTTTCCACCATGTCAAACATTGCTTTTTCGTCAATGTAAAGCTCTGTATGGTCTGTTCCGAGATGCTTTGCGACCTCTTTTGCATACTTTGCCTCATTGTAACGTTCCTCATGAAAACCGATGGAAAAGGTCTTGACCGGTTCCGCACTCAGCTCCTGTGCGATTGCGGTCACAAGAGAAGAATCATAGCCTCCACTTAAGAATGTTCCGAGAGGCACATCCGCAATCATTCTCTTTCTCACCGCATCTTTTAAGATCTCCTTGAGCTCTGTTTTGGCCTCATCATAGGAACCGACCTTCTCAAGCTTCTTTTTCTGATGGACCGTCGCAATATCCCAGTATTTCCATCGCTCTGTCTTTCCGCCATGAAAACGGATGATCTGTCCGGGCTCTACTTTATATACATTCTCAAAGATCGCATCCGGCTCATTGACACACTGCTGATACAAATACCGCCTGATCACGTCCTGTCGGATCTTTCTTGGAAATCCCGGATATTCCATAATCGGTTTCAGCTCGGAAGCAAAAACGATATTTTCGCCATCAATCCAGTAGTACAGTGGCTTTTTTCCAATCCTGTCCCTGACCAGATACAAATCATTTGTCTCCCTGTCATACAGTGCAATGGCAAACATTCCCTGAAAGCGGTCAATGCAGGATATGCCCCACTTGAGATATGCCGCAAGAATGACCTCCGTATCGCATTGTGACTGAAACGGATAGTCTGACAGCTCTTTGCGAAGCTCCAGAAAATTATAAATTTCCCCATTGTAGGTAATGACAATCCTGTCATTGCAGGAATGCATAGGCTGATGGCCGAGCATGGATAAGTCCAGAATCGACAGACGACGCTGCGCAAGTCCTACATGATATCCGCCTTCTCCTGCAAAAATCTCCTCACCACTATCATTTGGACCTCTATGATACATGGTATCATTCATCGTTTTGAGCTGTTCTGCAGTAATCCTTCGTTTCGAAACAAATCCACAAATTCCACACATTGCCTACACCTCCTTTTGGGAACAGATTTCATCAATATAATCCTTCCACTCCTCAAAAATTACTTCTGCACCTGCCTTTTTTCCGATTTCTGCCGCATTTTTTCCGAGCATTTCTGCAAAATCCGGCTCTTCGATCAGGCGGTTCATTGCAGCGGCAAGCGCCTTTTCGTCACCGACTGGAACAAGCAGTCCATTCTTCTCATGTGTGATCACCATTCTCGGTCCGCCGGGCGGGCAGTCTGTTGCCACAACAGGCAGTCCTAACGCCATCGCTTCGAGCATGGCATTTGGCATTCCCTCCACATCCGATGAAAATGCCGCAAGTGCGCCATGAATCATATCCTTCTCAAGCTGGTTACTTCCACCCATGAGTTTTACATAATCGCCTGCCTGCTTTTCACGAATCAAGTCCTCCAGTTTTTCCCAGGTACCATCATGTGTATCCTGACCAAAGATCTTTAAAATATAGTCGGGATGGGATTTGTGTACTTCGACAAAAGCCCTGATCAGCATGAGCTGATTCTTGAAATCAACGATTCTTCCTGAATGAACCACAACCTTTTCCCGTTCTTTAGGGATCGGGTTCCCGATAAATTTGGGATTGATGGCATTTAAGATGATCCGCGATTTATCCTGCACATACTTTGGAAAAAAATCCTTCTGTTCCTGTGTCTGGAACACACAGCCTGCCGCCCTGCGAAACAGGATCGGAATCTGGATCTTATCCGACAGATAGTCGTAGCACCCGACCGGTGCGATCCGGATCGATATGATTACAGGAATCTTTGTCCCGATCGTTGCTGTCAACGCACGATAATTCGCCTTTCTCGCAAATGCAATCACGATATCAGGCTTTTCTGTCTGCAAAAACTTTCTCAAATTTGTAATGCGGGCACAGAATTTTGAAATTCTTCCCTTTGTTTCCTGTTTTGCCGTCAATCCGACATGCACACGATGAATACGAGCGTCAATCTCGTATTCATCCTCCTCCTGCGTTTCTGTTGCAATGAACACTTCATAGCCATGATCTACGAACTGTCCGGCAAGGTTCGACACCACTCGTTCCGCGCCGCCACGCGCCAGACATTGTATATGAAATACGATTTTCTTCATAAGCCTCCTATTTGACACCGTTTTTCCTTATATTCAATACTTCAATCAGCATTAACAGCCCTGCCTGATAGAACAGTCCTGTATTGTACAGCATATACCTCATTTGAGGATAAATGACAGCCGATGTCAGACCAACATTGACTGCAATTGCCACCAGTACAAGAATCGCAAAGGGTAACACAGATTTCTCCACCTTTGGCGATTTCCCTGCCAGCCATACGCATAAAGAAATATAGCACAGATACAGCAGCAATGCTACCCAGTTCAGAACGGTATGTACCTTCAATACCGTCGTCACGCAGCCATGTATAAGGTTACAGCAGAATATCCTGAACATACCGGGTATACACGGTAAAAGGATATCCTTCATCATACCGCCGACAATTCTGTTATAGTCATCCTCCCGAAGCTCCTGTGGCATCCCACCTGCAATCTGATGCTCCCGTATAACGACACCTACAATGTCAAACTTAATTCGATCATAGGACTGGCTGTAATGATCCTGGATATTCTGCCAACCCTTCCCTGCGTATCTGCTGTTGTATTCCATCGCGTCAGCCTGCTTCATAATTTCCAGGAACAGTTCCCTGCTCTCCTCTGACTGAATCCGTGTCACCATCTCTTCATCTGCGACGTAGATCTCTGTCCCCAGCACAAAGCTGGCATCTCCTGTATGTGGTGCAAACACACCGCGAAACGCATAATTATAAGAGCAGTCAATGAGTCGGGTTGATGCCACTCCAAGAATCACCACAAGAAGCGCATATAGGACTGCCTTTTTCCATTTCTTGTCCTTCCACCAGATATAGACGAGGCATAGGAATAAAATGCAGAACGCAACTGCCATCTGTTTTCTTGTCGCCATCAGTACAACAGACCACACAAAGCTCATGACAATGCTCTTTTTGTCCCTGTCATAAATGACTCCAAGCAGGCTCAGGAAAAAAAACACCCAGATGGAATATGTGACTGCCTCCGTCTCAATACTGTTGTAATAGCTGTATCTTCTCTGCGCCACAAAACGGTTCAGCAGAGTAATGCCATACTGGATCACGAGAATACACAAGGACGCACTCCAATGTAAGGAAAAGCGCTTCTGCAGTCCGATTGTCAGTGCACAGGCCGCAACTGCCGCAAGCAGACATTGCAGGATCACTGCAAGCCTTTGATATCCATCCCATCCTGCAAATACACGGCACACCCACAGGAAAAAGGAATACCCCGGATCTCTTGCACTGATCATGTCAATATAAGACTGGGCATCCGGTGTGATGATAATGCCATCCTGCCAATACCAGAACAGGTAAAAAACTGCACTCACAATGAACATCAAAAGACATCCCGACAGCTTTAGCACGCTGCTTTTTGTTATTTTCTTATTCATTCTAATCTCTCACATCCTCTTTGATCAGCTTTTCGATTTCTCTCACATACGATTCCACGCCAAAGTCAGCGGCTCGTTTTACTGCCTGTTTTTGATAAAATGTCCGTGTCTCTCCGTCCATCAGAAGTCTTTCTAGTTCATCTGCAAAAATACTTTCTTCGGAAGTAAAGCTGTCCGGTGATAAATCCTTTTTCCCCTGAAAAATCGGTGTCAGAATCCCATAATCGGCATCATAAACTTCATTCTGACACGTACTTTTTTGATAATCATCCTGCAAAATCTCAGCCGGTCCTGTCTTGCAGTTTACGCTGACACAGGGAAGTCCGACTGCCATCGCTTCAATCAGGGCATTGGGAAAGCCCTCGCTCTCAGAAGTAAGCGCATAAACATCTGCCCTTGCAAGCAGTGTAAACGGATTCTTCTGAACTCCGGTAAACAAGATATCGTTCTCAATCCCAAGCTTCCCTGCAAGTTCCCTGTATTCATTAAAGTCACCTGCTCCAATCAGCATAAGCTTCACATCAGGAATCTTCTTTTTCACAAGAAAAACACTTTTGATCAAATGCCAAAAGCCCTTGACATCATGGGCACGCCCCATGGAAACAACTGTTTTCCCTGGTCTTTGCAAAAATTCTTCAAATTCCGGTGCAATCGTTTCTGCGGCCAGTTCCCGGATTTCTTCCAGATTACATGGATTATAGAGCGTAGCAGACGACTTGACCGGATACGCAGCTGCAATATCCGCTTCCATGACTTTTGTGCAGCTCACCATCCTGTCAGCCCTTTTCGTGACAAAGTGCATTTCCCTCTGATCTTCCAAAGCGCCATAGCCACGGATTCCTGCCCATGTAACATCCTTCCCCTTAGAAAGTACATTGACAAGATTGGCAGTCTGTCCAAAGCTGTAGCTGACCTGAATGTCAAGTGCTTTTTTGAGCTTGTGCACTCTGCTCACACGCCGGAAAATATTTCTTATTTTTCCAAGCTTACTGGGCACTGCCCCCAGCTGCAGGTCGATCAGGTCCACCCCTGACACATCGTAGATCATTCCCTCCGTGTTAAATACGACAAGATGCACATCATATTCTGTTTTTAAAAGCTGCGCTGTCGCTGCACATACGCGCTCAAGACCTCCCTGATCAAGCATCGGTACGATGAGCATAATACGTTTTTTCTCGTTATTTCCGGTCAAATCAATTCACTCTCTTCATTAATTTCATTGCCGTGACGGCAAGCTTTCCAAGCAGTGTATTCCCTGCAAAGATGTTGTAGTAGGTGATCTTCTCTCCGCCAAATTTCAGCTTGAACTCGTCGATTCCGTTTGGATTGTCAAAGTCAGAGATGCCGCCCCAGTCATAGCGGATCAGTCCCTTTTTCCTGAAGTACAGAATATCCTCCCAGTGAAGGCGCTTGTTGGCCCTGCCAATCATTGACTGGTCTGCACTCTCCTCACGAAAGCACGATGCCGAATGCAAAAGCCTTGCATCCTTGTCATCGCAGATGTACGAATGAAAGACGAGCATCTCTCCTTCATGCCACACTGCCGAGAAGACAATCGCGTCTGCCTCAAGATACTTTTTGACTGCTTCAAGATTGAGCTTCGTGTCAGACCCCTTTGACTGATACATCCGCTTATAAATGTCAGCAAATGTATCAAGCAGTTCAGGATGCTGATCAATATCGGCTTTTGTATAAAACCGGATTTCAATGTTATCCTTTTCGCTTCTCCGAAACTGATACCTGACAGCCTTGTTGATTGCCGCAAGCATCTCTTCCTCCGGCATGGTAATATCATTCATACAGGTATGATATTCCTGCCATCCGCGAAAGCTGCCTTTGGTATCCTCGATCGGTGCTCCATGTACAAATACGATATCAGCGCTTCTTTTCTGCTTTAGAAGTTCTGTCACTGTGACACCGTCAGGATACCAGATCTGATTTACGGTCAAAAATTTTTTCCGGTACGAAGTATCTATCATCTGTTTTCTTACCTTTCCTCTATTTTTGTTACAAAGCCGGGCGGATTTTGCCCGCTGATATAAAACTGCTCCATCTGAATTGCCTGTCTGGTCACGTCAAATCCTTTTTCGGCAATCACATCCTGCATATTCTCACGCGCAAGTGCCTTTTTGCTGTTTCTCATAATCTCCCCTGCCCAGTTCTTCGCAGGTTCCTCAATACTTTTATAGCTTACAAGCTCCGTCAGTGCGACTTCCCTTGTGACATGGTCAGACACCAGACAGCAAAGTCCCGCAGTCTGTGCCTCAGCAACACTTCCCGGAAAGCCTTCAAAGGTCGACGGGAATACAAAATAGTCAAACGCCTGATAATAACGCTCCACGTCAAAGCGGTTGCCAAGAAACAATACTTTATCCGCCAACCCAAATGCTGTTACCTTTTCCCTGATTTCGTCCTCCAGTTCACCTTTTCCTATGAGCACCAGGGCAGCATCATCGCGCATACTGCACAATTCAGCAAAAATGTCAATCAGATAACGGTGGTTTTTCATAAAGCTGAATCTTCCTACATGTCCGACCACAAACTTTTCTGAAAGTCCAAGCTCTTTTCGCACCTGCTCACGAACCTTGGCATCGTATGCAAAGCGCCGGGTGTCAATGGCATTTGGCACGGTCCAGACCTTTCCCTCCTGCACCCATTTCCTGCCATAGACAGCCTCGCCTGCCTCGCAGGAACAGGTCAGGCAGTAATCGGCCCTGTTCTTTAACGGATAGCGGACAATCTTTGTCGCAATTCCCTTGATTCCCTGGTCTACCCCTGCACTTCTGGCATGCGCGATCGTCAGCGGAATGCCTGCTTTTTTGGCAATCGGCAGATAAATCGATGCGGTGCTTGTCATATGCCCATGAACTGCGACATAGTCATGATGCTCCGCAAAAAAGTGCTTCAAAGCCTTTTTGTATTCCAATAGATTGACTACCTTGAACCTTGGCACGTTGTAGATTCTGCCACCGAGCCTTCGAATCTCTTCGCTGTACTGTCCTTCCTGATCGGTGTGTACAAGAAAATCAAACTGCACTTTGCTTTTATCCATCGCACGGTACAGCTCCATAACCCTGCTCTCTGCCCCGCCAAGATTTGTGGTTCCTAAAACATTCAGTACTCTTACCGGATTGTTCTGCATTCTGTCCATCCTCTTTATTAAACGTTAAAGTCTGCTCTTTAGTGTTACCAAAGCGAACTTTGTCAATGCCATTACATATTCCTTGATATTTCCAAGCACGCCGCGATTTGTCGGCAGCAACATAAAAAGCGCCGAGTAGGGGATCAGTCTGCCCTGATATTCCCTAAAAAGCTTCTCATATCGTTCAAAATCCCTGTCATTCATGGTATTTGTGTGCACGACAAAGGTCGTGTAGCCCTTTTCCTTTTTAAGTGAGCTGCTTTGCCGATAGGAAATGGGATAAAAGGTTATGCCCCATCTCGCATAGGGTTTCTCGCCAAAACCGTCTGTCAGCCTTGCAAATCCAAGCTTTTTCAACGCCTTGACCGTATTGCGGTCAAAGGAATGGGCAGGCGCCATGAAAAGATCGGTTTCAATGCCGTGTTCTGAAAGGATATTTTTTCCCATAAGCAGTGACTCGTACTGCTTCTCATAGCTGATTCCCGCAAACTCGGAAAGGCGGTTTAATGGAAAGCATCCCATTTTTTTGGTCGTATAAATATGTGTCACACCATGCTGTGCAACACTCCAGCCCTCGTTCTGAAGTTCTTTGACATATCCCCAGAAATCCTTTACAGGAGCATCCCCCAGCTCATCAATATGAAGATTTTCATCCCTGTTTTGGGGCACTACCCCTATAAGCGGTTTAACCTGATACAGATCACAAAGTTCCTTAAACCGAAGGAACTTTGCCCAATCCATATCAGGTGTGATATCATCCATTCTGATTGTAATATTCATCTTTAAATCCTTTATAGGTTGGCTTTGTACCAATCAATAGCAAGTGCAATGCCCTTCTCAAAGTCAAACTCAGGATCATATCCTAACAGTTCCCTTGCCTTTGAAATATCGGCATTTGAGTGCTTGATGTCCCCTGCACGGTCTGGTCCGAAATGCGGCTCTACGTCCTTTCCAAGCGCCTTACAAAGATCATAGTAAATATCGATCAGATATTCCCTTCCGCCGTAGGCAATGTTAAATGCCTGTCCTGCTGCCTCGCTTGGTGCCAGACATGCTTTCATATTCGCTTCAATGACATTGTCAATGTATGTGAAGTCTCTTGACTGTCTGCCATCACCGTTGATGGTCGGTACCTCTCCGTCAAGAAGCTGCTTGATAAATTTGGGAATAACTGCCGCATAAGCGCCGTTCGGGTCCTGTCTGCGTCCAAATACGTTAAAATACCGCAGTCCATAGGTGTCAAGCTGATACAGTCTCTTGTACAGCTTTCCATACTCCTCATTGGTACGCTTCGTCAGTGCATAGGGAGACAACAGATTGCCCTCCTGACCTTCCTTTTTGGGGAGAACCGGATGATCGCCATATACCGATGAGCTTGACGCATAGACGAACTTCTTGACACCGTTCTGTCTGGCCGCCTCCATCATGTTGAGCGTTCCCATGATGTTATTCTGCTCGTAAAATAAAGGCATCTCGATACTTCTTGGAACAGATCCCCAGGCTGCCTGGTTCATGACATAATCAACGCCCTCGCATGCCTTCATACAGGTGTCGAGATCCTTGATATCTCCCTTTATAAAGGTATAATTTGGTCTGTCCATGAACATCTTTACATTTTCTTCCTTACCCGTAGACAGATCATCCAGGCATCGTACCTGGTATCCCATATCTGTCAGCGCTTCGCAAAGGTTCGAACCAATGAAGCCTGCGCCTCCCGTTACAAGAAAAACACTGTTTTCCGGAAATTTCAAATCCTTATATCCCATTGTTAATTTCGTCCTTTCCTATTTTTGAAAATGTCATAACATTCGATCAGCAGCAATGCTCCTGCCAGATAGAACAACGGCAGATTATATAACATATATCTCGAAATACACTGGAGCATCAGGGAGGTTCCAGTCGCATTCCCGGCAATCATCAGAAGTACCAGTGCCATAAATGGCGCCGCCTTGGAATCATGCTTCTGTACCCATACATAAATCATAAGCACAATCGCAAGCAGATAAACAGTCAGAGCATACCAGTTCAGCACCGGATGAATGACAGCAACGCTTCGAACCAGTCCCATTGCAACCATGGCAATGTAATTATAGACATATCTTCCAAAGACCTGTGGCATCAGCTCCTTCATAAGCGCGGCGGCCACCTTGTCCACCTCTACCATCATGAGCTGATAGTTTTCTACTGTCACACCTGTTGTCTCTGTGACATATTCCTTTGCCGCAATGGCAAAATAATCAAAATTCAGGCTGTCATGACATTCTTCATGATGCCTCGCCCTGTCAAGCAGCCCATCTGGTGAAAACCGGTAGTTCAATTCATCTGCATAGGCTCTGTCATAAATCTCATAAAATACGCCTCGCAAGCCCTCATCCTTTATGGCTTCACCATCTTCCCTGTCAGCGACATACAGGACATTTGCGACAGACATTGCCTTGCCGGAAGCAGTGGATACAAATAATCCCTGTTCACAATAATTATACGTTTTCACAAGCAGTCCGCGCCCTGCAAAAGCCACTGCAAGCATGACGAGCAAGATCGCAGTCTGCTTCCATTTTTTCTGCAGCAGAGCGATACAGCCCATTGCAAGGAACCATACCAGAATCAGGATCATGAACTGTCCGCGCACGAGCGAAACAATGATTGCCCATACAAAAGCCAGTACGCTGTCTCTTCCCAGCACCGTTCTGCTCCAGACTGCCTTTAACAGATACATGATGAAAATCAGATACAGCGAGTATGAAATTCCTTCTGACAGCAGGGAATTGGTGATAACCATCCCTGTTGCGGAAGCAATCGGTGTCATGATGTGCGGTGCCAGCAAAATCAAAATGAACGGTGGCAGCAGATACCATTTCAGGTTCAGCAGCCTGCGCATCGAACACACAAAGATTGTGTTGGTTACAATCGCCAGTATATTTTGTACAATAATGACAAGCTGATAATGATGTTCCGGCGATATCCATCGCAGAAACTGGATCAGCAGGGCATAGACCGGCTCTCTTGTCACGAACTGCATCTCATGCTGATAGCTGTCTCCTAAGTAAAGCGGTTCTCCCGTAATCAGTAGAAATCCAAAAAATATTGTAAAAACAATCAATATCGATAGATCTGTTATTCTTTTTTGCATCGTTTACTTTTTACAATCTCCAATAAATATAGCCTGCATCAACATAGGCCTTTTTATCCAGAATACCCTTTAAATCTGTCAGGACTTTTGCCTTGCCGTTGTCTGCATAAAGTGCATCCAGATCTGCCATTCCAAGTGATTTATAAGATTCATGTGCCACTGCCAGAATGACTGCGTCACAGTCCTTGATATCCTTCATCGGTGTAAATTCAATACCGTAAAGGCGCTTTGCCTCGTCTGCATCTGCATTGTCATCCGTGACCTGAGCGGTGATGCCATACTCCTTGAGCTCATTGTAGATGTCAATGATCTTGGTATTTCTGGTATCCGGACAGTTCTCCTTGAAGGTAAATCCAAGAATGGCTACCTTTGCGCTCTTTACAGGAATATCTGCCTTGATCAGATTCTTGACAAGGTTCTCTGCCACATATTTGCCCATATCATCATTGATTCTACGACCGGAAAGGATGATCTGGGAATGATAGCCAAGCTCCTCTGCCTTGTAGGTCAGATAATAGGGGTCAACGCCGATACAATGACCACCTACAAGTCCCGGCTGGAACTTTAAGAAATTCCACTTCGTACCTGCTGCTTCCAGAACGGCCTTTGTATCAATGCCCATCTTGTTGAAGATAATAGAAAGCTCGTTCATAAATGCAATGTTGATATCTCTCTGACTGTTCTCAATGACCTTTGCAGCCTCTGCAACCTTGATGGATTCTGCTCTGTACACACCTGCTTCAACGACAAGCTCATAAACCTTTGCCACCTCGTCAAGTGTCTCAGCATCCATACCGGATACGATCTTTGTGATGGTCTCCAGGCGGTGTACCTTGTCACCCGGATTGATACGCTCCGGAGAATAACCAATCTTAAAGTCAACGCCGCACTTTAAGCCGGATTCTTTCTCAAGGATGGGTACACAGATATCCTCTGTAACGCCCGGATAAACTGTGGACTCAAATACGACAATCGATCCCTTTGTCAGATTCTGTCCAAGGATACGGCTTGCGCCCTCAACTGGTGTCAGATCCGGTGTATGGTCATCATTGACCGGTGTCGGAACTGCCACGATATGGAACTTTGCTTCTCTTAACCTGGAAGCGTCCGCAGTAAATTC
>JAFOYD010000087.1 GCA_017391545.1 Lachnospiraceae bacterium | reverse complement strand
TGTCAAAATAGCATTCGCATAGACTCTGTTGAGCGAGAACATTCCCGGATCCCAGCCTACAGAAATAATACCGATCTTACCTGATTCCTGTGCGCTCTTATCCACGTTTGCGAAATGCTCGGGGATTTTTGCATGGGTGTCAAAGCTGTCGATTACATTAAAATATTTTGCATATTCCGGTGTCTGTACAGGAAGGTCTGTTGCGCTTCCTCCGCAAATAATCAGTACATCAATTTCATCCTTCTGTGATAAAATATCATCAATGTGATATACCTTTGCGCCCTCTGTCAGAATCTTGACACTTTCCGGATTACGACGTGTAAATACTGCCTTAAGCTCCATGTCATCATTCTGCTTCACAGCACACTCCACGCCACGTCCAAGATTATCATAACCTAAAATACCAACTCGAATACTCATAAATCTTTCCTTCCTTATTTACCATAATTCATTTGTACCCATTATCCATATAGAATAGTGGTACTATTAAGAACTACTATAATACACTTATTACCTTTTGTCAAGCTACATCTGTGCGTTTTAACGTTTCATTCATGCTGTATTGTTGCATTTTGAGTTACATTTAAAATGTATTGTATTCCGTTGTGATTTAGTGCTATACTTAGACGATGATACCTTAGAAAGGAACAGCACTCATGAAAAACAAGTATCTAAATCCCATCAGTTACATTTTATATTCGCTCATCATATTTGCAGCGTCCAACTTCTATGTACTCAAAGAAAGCATCAGCTTCTTTGGCATTTTCATTTTTTTATACATCGTGATCAATTTTTTCCCGATACTGGTCCTGCCAAAGACATTCCGCCTCAAGAACTGTGCAATGGGAAATGGGCTCCTCATCGAGTTTCTGGGTTCCACTGCATTATCGGTCATCTTATTTATCCTAAGCTTCACAAAGCTGCTCTCAGTTGACAACATGTTTCAGAATCCAAAGCTCTGGATCGTCAACACATTGATTGCGATTCTGTTTGAAGCAACCGTTTTCTGGAATGGCATGCTGCGCGTATTCTTCTCGTCCGAACAGCTGGGTATAAACATACGTGTAAAAGCCTTAATCTGTGGCATGATACCGATTGTCCATCTTTTCGTGTTGGGACTGATCATCAAGACAGTTGCAAGAGAAGTCGATTTTGAAAATCAAAAGATACTGACTGATCTGGAACGAAAACCACAGCAGATTTGCGCCACAAAATATCCGCTTCTTATGGTACACGGTGTGTTTTTCCGCGACTTCCGATATCTGAACTACTGGGGACGTATCCCAAAGGCACTTGAAGCAAACGGCGCAAGGATATTTTACGGAAATCAGCAGTCTGCTGCATCAATTGAGGCAAACGGACATGAAATTGCACAGCAGATTCTGAAAATTGTAACAGAAACTGGCTGTGACAAGGTTAATATCATAGCCCATTCCAAAGGAGGCCTTGACTGCAGAAGTGCGCTTCACATACCCGGTATTGCAGAGCATGTCGCTACCCTTACCACTGTCAATACGCCTCATCGTGGATGTGAATTTGCAGACTATCTTCTCACAAAGATTCCGCAGGCGGAACAGGACACCGTGGCAAAGACATACAATGCCACTCTGAAAAAGCTTGGCGACCCCAATCCCGACTTTTTGTCAGCTGTCGGAAACCTGACCGCAGCCTTTTGTAAGGAATTTAATGAACATTTTCCTGATGTTCCCGGCGTACTGTATCAAAGTATCGGTTCCAAGCTGAACAAAGCTGCAGGCGGTCGCTTTCCGCTGAACTTTACATACCACCTTGCCAAATACTTTGCCGGAGCAAATGATGGTCTTGTCGATGAAAACTCTTTTCATTGGGGCAGCTCCTTTCAAATGCTCACGGTGCGAGGAGACCGCGGCATCTCACATGGCGACATGATTGACTTGAACCGTGAAAACATCCCTGAATTTGACGTCAGAGAATTTTATGTGCAGCTTGTTGCTAACTTAAAACAGCGTGGGTTTTGATCCCACGCTGCTTTTTAATTAGTTCTGATTGCAAAGGCTGTCAAGCACCTCAAAATATTCCTCGAAAGTCTTTCTGCAGCACATCGGGTCTGCAATCTCAATTCCCGCTGTCCGCAGACCAGTCAATGCAAATGCCATCGCCATGCGGTGATCGTCATAAGTCTGAACCACTACCGGTTTGGGCGTGGATGGGTGAATGTTGACTGCCTCCGGCTCCTCCTCACAGCTTACCCCCATCCTTGTAAGCTCTGTGGCAATGGCATGGATGCGGTCTGACTCCTGTAGCCTGATGTGACCAATATTTTCAATGCGCACATCACCGTCTGCATAAGGAGCGATTGCGGCGAGTGTCATCGTCTGGTCGGAAAAGTCCTTCATATCTACAGTAATTCCTTTTAATCTGCCATCTTCTGCGCCTCGCACTTCAATGCCCTCTGGCGTATCCTTGACAACACATCCCATTTGTTCCAGAAGGCTGATAAATTTCAAATCTCCCTGCATGCACTCCCATGTCACATTTTTCACGATTGTCCTGCCACCTGTCAGCGCTGCTGCCGCATAAAAATAGCACGCTGCCGACACATCCGGCTCAATCTGATAGCAGCCGGGCGTATA
>JAFOYD010000086.1 GCA_017391545.1 Lachnospiraceae bacterium | reverse complement strand
GATGGATGAATTGTATGTAAAAATATACAAAGTTAATATAAAAACTGACTAAAACCAGCAATCCTTATTGAAAAAATGCCAGCAATATTTTATAATTAACAATGCGAGTACCTATAAAATATAAGGACTGGAGGGATCGTTGTGAAATCGATTAAGTTAAAGATTACAGTAAGTATTATTCTATGTTCACTTTTGACAACTTCGTTTATTGGATTGATCAGTATGTCTGATATCAGAAGAATTTCGAATGAAGCTGCAGAAAATGAGCTGACATTGAACAGTGAGCTTACAGCGTCAGAAATGCAGGCACAGCTATCGAGAGTGGAACAGTCGGTCAATACATTGACAAGTATTGCATTGCATAATCTGGATGTCTCGAAATTCAAGACAGACAGCAAATATGTTACGGATTACACCAATGATCTGCTGGATGAAGTGACACAGATCGGTATTAACACAGAAGGGGCAATCAGTGTATATATCAGATACAATCCGGACTTTACAGAACCGACATCCGGTATTTTTCTGAATCGCTCCAATACACAGAGTGATTTTGACAGTTTGGAGCCTACAGATTTTTCAATGTATGACAAGACAGACTATACACATGTCGGATGGTATTATCTGCCGGTAGAAAATGGTGCACCCTTGTGGATGGATCCATATCTTAATGAAAATATCAATGTCTATATGATTTCCTATGTAGTACCTCTGTTCGTGGATGGGGAATCGATCGGTATCATTGGTATGGATATTGATTTCTCAGTGCTGACGAGTATGGTGGACGCAACGAGCGCGTTTGAAAGCGGATCTGCGTTCCTTACCAACGCAGATGGCAATATTACATATCACAAGGACCTGGCAGTGGGAACAGACCTGGCTTCATTGAACGACCGAGATGGAGAAAAACTGAAGCAGGCGATGACTGATGGTGATAAGGAAGGCCAGATTATCAGCTATTCCTCAGAAAGTACTGACAAGGAAATGGTTTTCTGGAATCTGCGCAATGGCATGAAGCTTGCGTTGACAGCTCCCGTAAAGGAAATCAAACAGGATGCCAATTCACTCTCTGTTAAGATATTACTTACATTGCTGAATGCCATTGTGATTGCGGCTGTTTTGGGAATTCTCATGAGCAGGAGCATCGCAAATCCAATCAAGCAGCTGACGGAAATCATCAAAAAGACGGCATCTTTGGACTTTACAAAGGCGGCAACGACAGCAAATCTTGCAAAGCGTCAGGATGAGACAGGTATGATGGCAAAGACTGTTGGTGAAATGCGCAAGACATTACGGGTCATGGTTCGAAGCTTGGAGACAATTAAGGTATCCATACTTTCCAATATGGAAAAGTTGGACACTGTTATGCAGGAGAACAATGTCATTTCAGAGGATAATTCGGCTACAACGCAGCAGCTTGATTCTGCAATGCAGCAGGCAAGTTCCAACACAAATATGATTACAGAGGCAATCAGCAGTATTAAGCACAATTCACAGGATATTCAGGATATGGCACAGAATGGACAGGAAAATTCCAAGGCTGTCAGAAACAGGGCGCAGGAGTTAAAGCATAATACTGACATTTCCAATCAAAAAGCGTTACAGATGTATGATGATATGCGGGTACGTACAAGCGAGGCAATTGAACAGTCAAAGGCAGTGGCTAGAATCAATGAGCTGACGGAGGATATCAAAAGCATTTCATCACAGACGAATCTGCTTGCATTAAATGCGAATATTGAAGCTGCAAGAGCTGGAGAAGCAGGAAGAGGATTTGCAGTGGTAGCAACGGAAATCGGTTCTCTGGCAACACAGACTTTACAGACCGTTGATGGAATTAATGAGATTGTTGAGGAAGTGAACGGTGCGGTTCGCAGCATGAAAGAGTGCATTGACAGCATTATGGAATTCATGGAGCAGACTGTCGTGAGCGATTATAAGTCTTTCCAAGGCGTAAGCGTCAAATATGAGGAGGATGCAAATCAGTTTGCAGATATGGTAACACAGATTTATGCAAGCATTACGGATCTGAACAGTAAGATGGAGGAGATTTCGAATGCAATCGTGAACGTAAATGAAACGATTACGGAGTCAGCAGACGGTGTTACGATGATTGCCGAGAAATCTGCGAATGCAGTAGAAAAGACGGCAGATGGATACAAAAACTTACAGGAAAGCCGTGAGAGTGTTCGAGAATTGGAGAAGTTAATTGACCAGTTCCGCATCTCATAACACAATGTTAAAAAAGGAGGCAGGTGATTGATTCACCGCCTCCTTTTTGGTAGGATAAAAGATTTTACCGCATCAGTTCCTCCAGCTCGGCAACTAAGCTGCGAAACAGCTTCAGCGCTTCCTCGACAGGCTTTTTCGTAGACATGTCAACACCGGCATCCTTCAAAATCGATACGGGGTCCTTCGAGCATCCGGCACTTAAGAAGTTTTCTTTGTAAGCCTTTACTGCAGGTTCGCCTTCTGTCAGTATTTTCTGCGATAGCGCGATGGCGGCAGAGAAGCCGGTAGCATACTGATATACATAAAAATTGTAGTAAAAGTGAGGAATCCTTGCCCATTCCAGATCAATCTGTGCATCATGTACGATATCGCTGCCAAAGTACAGATCAATCAGATCATGATAGATTTTGCATGCACTATCCGCATTGATGCTTTCGCCATTCTGGACAAGCTCACTCATTTTCAGCTCAAATTCTGCAAACATTGTCTGACGGTAGAGGGTGGTCCTGAACTGCTCCAGGAAGTAGTTGATCAGATAAGCCCGTTCCTTTTTGTCGGTTGTCTTCTTGAGCAGGTATTGCATCAACAGTGCTTCGTTGCAGGTGGACGCGACCTCTGCAACAAAGATTACATAGTCAGAATCAATGACAGGCTGATTTTTGTTGGAAAGGTAGGAATGCAGCGCGTGACCCATTTCATGAACCGTCGTAAACTCACTGTCCAGATTATTCTTATAGTTCAGGAGCACCAGAGGATGAACACGGCAGCCACATGAGTAAGCACCGCTGCGTTTGCCTTCATTTTCATAGATGTCAATCCAGCGGTTGTTAAAGCCTTCATCGAGCATTGCAACATAATCATCGCCGAGAACGGAAAGCGCCTCTCGGATATTTTCCTTTGTCTCATCAAATGAAATTTCCCGCTCCGCATCTGACACCATAGGAACGTACAGATCATACATGTGGAGCCGGTCAACTTTCAGAAGCTTCTTTCTGAGCCGTACATACTGATACATGGCATCCATATTTTCATGGACTGCTTCAATGAGATTGTAGTATACCTGGGGATTCACATTGTTGTTGTCAAGTGCTGCCTCAAGCGGACTGTCATACTTGCGCATCTTTGCAAAAAAGTTCAGCTGCTTCATCTGCGCAGACAGGAGTGCGGCAGACGTATTTCTGTGCTGGGCATACGTCTTGTATAAGGATTCAAAGGCATCTTTTCTGACACCTCTGTCATAATTGTGGAGCAACGGGATAAAGCTTGCATGCGTGACTGCCAGTCGGTTGCCCTCAACGTCCGTGACAGATTCAAAGGTCATGTCAGCGTTGTTCAGCAGACCGTAAATATCATCAGGAGCCTGTGCAAGATCGCCTGCAGCAGCCAGAATTCTCTCTTCAGCATTGCTCAAAATATGTGCTTTTTTCCTGCGGATATCATTGATGTAGCGTTTGTACACGTTAAGATTGGTCTCAGTCCTGTAAAAGTCATCCAGCGTTGCATCCGGGATGGCAAGAATCTCAGGTTCAGCAAAGGAAAACGCAGAAGAGATGGCAACATAGATTCCTGTTGTCTGGTCCTTAAAACCCTGATATGTTGTATTTTTGGTATCTTCATCTGCCTTTCTCATAGAATAATTTGCAAATCGGTCAAGCAGTATGGATACCTCGTCCTGTAACTTCAAAAAGGCAAGCAAAGTTTGGGCACTTTCCCCTAATTTCCCCTGATAGGATTCTATCTTTGGGATGAGATTTTTAATGTTTTCCAGATCTTCTTTCCACGCATCATCACTTGTATATAAATCTTCGACAGCCCAGGTGTATTCCTTTGGAACATCACTGCGCTTTTCATATCCTGTAATGGTACTCATTTGATTACTCCTCCTACTCGTTTTAATAATTATAGTCTACCATTTTATGATTCATTATGCTAGACTTAAATTATTATAGTCTATGGGAGGAAGTTATGGGGTTACGGTTTTATATTGGTGCATCCGGTTCAGGGAAAAGTCACCGGCTATATGGACAGATCATAGAAGAATCTCAGAAAAATCCGAACACGAATTACCTCATTGTCGTGCCGGATCAGTTTACCATGCAGACACAGCTTGAGATGGTAAAAAGGCACCCGAACAAAGGCATCATGAATATCGATGTACTTAGTTTCGGAAGACTGTCACACAGAATCTTCGAGGAGGTAGGTGGGAACGATAAGCCTGTTCTTGACGATACAGGAAAGAGCCTGGTGCTGCGTCGTGTCGCCGCCAGCCTGGAGGATGAGCTTGGTGTGATGAAGCGCAATATCAAAAAGCCAGGGTATATTAGTGAAGTGAAATCTGCCCTTTCAGAATTTATGCAGTATGGGATTGGAACAAAAGATGTGGAAAGGCTTTGTGAATATGCGGCTTCGAGAGGAGCACTTGCGTACAAGCTCAAAGATTTGCATACGCTGTATGAGGGATTTTTAAAATACATCGAGGACCGTTATATTACAACGGAGGAAACTCTTGACATTTTAAGAAAGGTGTTACCAAAGTCAAGAGTCGTGAAGGACAGTGTGATTGTGTTTGATGGATTTACAGGCTTTACACCGGTTCAGAATCGTGTAATCCAGGATCTGATGGTTCATGCAAAAGAGGTCATTGTCACGATTACAATGGATGCCAGAGAGGACGCCTATATACAGGACGGGGAACAGAAGCTTTTTCATCTGAGCAAAAAGACGATTCACGACCTTGACAGACTGTGCAGGGAAGCGGGGGTCAGACGTGAGGAGGATGTGAAGATTACCGATACCACCGTCTACCGGTACCGGAACAATCCCGGACTGTCTCATCTTGAGCGCGAGCTTTTCCGGTATCCATATCAAGCATATAGGGGGACACAGGACAGCATTCACATATTTGAAGCGTCAAATCCCAAAGAGGAATTACGGCAGGTCTGCCTGAAAATACGTGAGCTTGTGAGGGAAGAAAAGTTCTGCTACAGGGATATCGCAGTGGTGACAGGAGATTTGGAGCGATATGGCTTTCTGGCACGCGAGATGTTTGAGCGATTCGAGATTCCGTACTTTTTGGACCAGACTAATAAGCTGGTACTCAATCCGTTTATTGAATTTATCAGAAGCGCGCTGCTTGTCGTGATTCAGGAATATTCCTATGAATCAGTATTTCATTTCCTGCGCTGTGGAATGGCAGGTGTCACGCCTGATGAGACAGACAGGCTTGAGAATTACTGTCTGACGATGGGAATACGCGGTAAAAAGGCGTGGAACAACAAATTTACCAGACGGATGAAGCGACAGGAGGAAGAAGCTAAGGAGCTTGAAGAACTCAACGCGATCAGGGAAAAAGTAACTGCGATGCTGGAGCCGCTGATGATTAAAAAGGCAACGGGAAAAGAGCTGGTAAAAGCGCTGTATGCGTTTATTGTGAATGCCTCCATCGAAGAAAAGCTGACCGCGTATGAGCAGCAGTTTACCAAATGTGGGGATCTTGTGCGGGCGAAGGAATATGCGCAGATCTACCGTCTTGTCATGGAACTTCTGGAGCAGATCTGTGGGCTGCTGGGTGATGAGGAACTTGAAATCAGGGAATTTGCAGAAATTCTTGATGCCGGTTTTGCGGAAATCAAAGTCGGAACCATACCGCAGAATGTCGATAAGGTCGTGATTGGTGACATCGAGCGAACGAGACTCTGTGAGATCAGGACGCTGTTCTTTATCGGTGTGAACGATGGCATTATTCCAAAGAGCGGTGGCACAGGAGGAATCATTTCCGATATTGACAGGGAATTCCTGCAGGAATCGGACTATGAACTTGCCCCGACACCGAGACAGCAGATGTATATCCAGAGGCTTTATCTCTATATGATTATGACAAAGCCCACCAAACAGCTCTATCTATCCTATGCAAAGGTAGATAATGAGGGAAAAAGCATACGGCCGGCATATCTCATCAGTACCGTGAAAGGATTGTTTCCGGATATTGTGGTCACACAACCGCAGCTTCGGCCTGTGGAGGAGCAGATTGAGTC
>JAFOYD010000085.1 GCA_017391545.1 Lachnospiraceae bacterium | reverse complement strand
GCAAAGCATCCAATTGATCTGGGTACACGCTGTACTGTATTTATGAATTCAAAGGTAAAGCAGGCTCAGAAGGAAGGCGCAGAGGTATCTGACATTTCAGCAGGTCTTGCCTACTCTGTCATTAAAAATGCTTTATTTAAGGTCATCAAGGTGTCTGATGCCAGTGAGCTTGGCAAGAATATCGTTGTACAGGGTGGTACCTTCTACAACGATGCGGTTCTTAGAAGCTTTGAGAAAATTGCGAACTGTGAAGTCATCAGACCAGATATTGCTGGTATCATGGGCGCATTTGGTGCTGCGCTGATTGCAAGGGAACGTTATCAGGCATCTCCGGAAGCTACCACGACCATGCTTACCATAGATCAGATCAATCAGCTTGCCTTTACGACTTCTCTTGTAAAGTGCCAGGGCTGTACCAACTCCTGTCGTCTGACCGTAAACAAGTTCTCTGATGGCAGAAGCTACATATCCGGCAACCGTTGTGAGCGCGGTCTTGGAAAATCCAAAACGGACAACAAGGTTCCGAACCTGTTTGCGTATAAGCTCAATCGACTGTTTTCTTATGAGCCGCTCACTGAAACTGAGGCTGTGCGCGGACGCGTAGGTATTCCAAGAGTGCTGAACATGTATGAGAATTATCCATTCTGGTTCACATTCTTTACGAAATTGAAATATCAGGTGGTACTTTCACCTTTATCAAACAGAAAAATATACGAAATGGGAATCGAGTCCATACCCAGTGAGTCAGAATGTTATCCTGCAAAGCTTGCACACGGACATGTCGAATGGCTAATCAAGCAGAATGTCGATTTTATCTTCTATCCGGCACTGTTCTATGAGCGAAATGAATGCAGTGAGGCCAACAATCACTATAACTGTCCGATCGTTACATCTTATTCTGAGAACATCAAAAATAATGTAGAGGCGATCGGTCGTGGTGAGGTTGTATTCAAGAATCCATTTATGTCATTTGAAAAGCCTTCCTTAATATTGCAGGCACTGGAACCGGAGTTTCCTGACATCCCTGCTTCTGAGCTCAAGGAAGCTGTCGATGCTGCATGGCTAGAGCTTGACAACGTGCGCAAGGATATGTACAAAAAGGGTGAAGAAGTAATCGCATACCTGGAAGAGAATCACGCACGTGGTATCGTGCTTGCAGGCCGTCCTTATCATATTGACCCGGAGATCAACCATGGTATTCCTGAGCTGATCAATTCGTATGGTATTGCTGTGCTTACCGAAGATTCCGTGTCACACCTTGCAAAACCGGAGCGTCCTCTGATCGTATCTGACCAGTGGATGTACCACTCACGCCTTTACGCAGCTGCAAGCTACGTAAAGACAAGAGATGACCTTGACCTGATTCAGCTCAATTCCTTTGGATGTGGACTGGATGCCGTTACGACCGATCAGGTAAATGATATCCTGTCCGGCTCAGGCAAAATCTATACCTGCCTGAAAATTGATGAAGTAAATAATCTTGGAGCAGCAAGAATCCGTATTCGTTCCTTACTGTCAGCAATCAGAGTGCGTGAACAGCGCCACCAGACAAGAACAATCCAGTCAAGTGAAATGCACAGAGTACTCTTCACAAAGGAAATGAAAAAGAATTACACCATTCTCTGCCCACAGATGTCGCCAATTCATTTCGACCTTCTGGAGCCCGTCTTCAGGAGATGTGGCTACAATCTGGTCGTTCTGAACAATGACAACAAGAGCAGTGTTGATATGGGACTCAAATATGTTAATAACGATGCCTGCTATCCTTCCCTTCTGGTCGTTGGTCAGATCATGGATGCTGTCTTATCCGGAGACTATGATACTGACAAGCTTGCCATCGTGATGTCCCAGACAGGCGGAGGATGTCGTGCGACAAACTATATTGGCTTTATCCGTCGTGCACTCGCAAAAGCAGGATATGAGAATATACCGGTTATCTCCATTAACCTTTCCAAACTGGAAAGTAACCCAGGTTTCAAGCTGACACCGAACCTTTTGCTTCGCGCTGTCTATGCAGTGAACTTCGGAGACATCTTTATGCGCTGTGTTTACAGAATGCGCCCTTATGAAGCGGTTCCCGGTTCTGTCAACGAAGTTCATCAGAAATGGATCAAAAAATGCTGTGATTTCCTGAATCGGAAATATCCGTCATTTACTACATATAAAAAGCTGTGCCGTGAAATGATTGCTGAATTTGATGCAATCCCGGTACTTGATATTAAAAAGCCCCGCGTGGGAGTTGTAGGTGAAATCCTTGTAAAGTTCTCGCCTACAGCGAACAATCAGCTCGTCGAGCTTCTTGAACATGAAGGTGCAGAGGCAGTTGTGCCTGATTTAATGGATTTCATGTACTACTGCTTCTACAATCAGCTGTACAAGGCAGAAAATCTTGGTACCAGCAAGAAGGGCGCCGAAATCTCCCGCATTGGTATAAAGGCGATACAGATGCTTAGAAGGCCTATGTGTGAAGCGTTTGCCGCAAGCACACATTTCATACCACCTGCCGATATTTATGAGACTGCAAAAACTGCCTCTGAAATTGTTTCTCTTGGAAACCAGACAGGTGAGGGCTGGTTCCTTACAGGCGAAATGCTTGAGCTGATTCATACCGATACACCGAATATCGTATGTACACAGCCTTTTGGATGCCTGCCAAATCATGTCGTAGGAAAAGGCGTTATTAAAGAGCTTCGAAAACGTCATCCTGAGGCGAACATTGTTGCCATCGACTATGATCCTGGTGCATCTGAGGTCAATCAGTTGAACCGTATCAAGCTGATGCTGTCTACAGCCCAGAAAAACCTGAATAAGGCAATGGCTGCCGATGCGCAAAAGAAAGAATCCGCAAAAGCAACTACTGCCAAACAACATCACAATACTGTACGCAGCAGTGTCAAGACCGAAAAAGAAAACAAGGCTTCTGATATGTCAGCATAAAAAGCGGGTGCCCAATCGGGCACCCGCTTTTTACTACTTACTATTCAGATCTGTTTTCGTTTTTATAATTATTTTTCCATGCTTTAAACTTACGCTTTGCAATGTTATATTTCTTGTCTTCCACCGTCAGTACATGCACTTCATTGTTTGCAAGCTTCTTGCCCAGCTCCTTCACAACATAGGCTTCCAGATTTTTCTCGTTCACTTCATTCTCTTTCGCTTTTAATACAATGAGCGCTTTATTCAATGATTCCTCTTCACACTTTGTGTTTGATCTGCATTTGATAGAAATCTCCCCGGTTCCCCATCCGGCTGCCTCATAAGTAACAGTTCCAAGCTCCATCAAACGGTCAATTGTAGTTTCCTCTACATTTGTTCCTGCCATAGAATCATCTCCAATCCTTATATATGCTGTTACTGAATAGTTTTTTTACCACTACAATATAACATAATATAAATAGTTATTGCAACCTGTTTTACTTAAAAAACAGAAAATTATTATAAATCGCAATTATTAACGGTTCTAGGGAATGGAATAACGTCTCTGATATTTCCCATTCCTGTAAGATACATCACGCAGCGCTCAAAGCCAAGTCCGAAGCCTGCATGTCTGACGCTTCCGTAACGTCTGAGATCCAGATAGAAATCGTAGTCTTCAGGGTTGAGATTGCACTCCTGCATTCTCTGCTCCAGTACGTCAAGCTTATCCTCTCTCTGGCTTCCACCAATAATCTCACCAATGCCCGGTACAAGGCAATCCATCGCTGCAACTGTCTTGCCATCCTCGTTGAGCTTCATGTAGAATGCCTTAATCTCCTTTGGATAGTCTGTAACAAATACAGGACGTCCAAAAAGTTTTTCCGTCAGATACCGTTCATGCTCTGTCTGTAAATCGCATCCCCAAGATACTTTATACTCAAACTCATCATTGTGCTTTTCAAGCTCTGTGATTGCGTCCGTGTATGTGATATGTCCAAATTCAGAATTTGCTACATGCTGCAGTCTCTCAATCAGTCCCTTATCAACAAACTGGTTGAAAAATGCCATTTCTTCCGGAGCATTCTCCAGCACATAGTTGATAACATATTTGAGCATGCTCTCAGCAAGCATCATGTCATCTTTCAGATCTGCAAAGGCAATTTCCGGCTCAATCATCCAGAACTCCGCAGCATGGCGTGTCGTGTTGGAATTCTCTGCGCGGAAGGTCGGTCCAAAGGTGTAGATATTTTTGAACGCCATCGCATAGGTCTCACCGTTGAGCTGACCACTTACCGTAAGATTCGTAGGCTTATTAAAGAAATCCTTACTGTAATCGACCTTTCCGTCAGCCATAGGAAGATTGTTTAGATCCAGCGTTGTGACCTGGAACATCTCGCCAGCGCCTTCACAGTCACTTCCCGTAATCAACGGTGTATGCACATATACAAAATCTCTCTCCTGAAAGAACTTATGAATTGCGTATGCGCAGAGTGAGCGCACTCTGAACACTGCCTGGAAGGTATTTGTACGTGGTCTCAAATGTGAAATCGTTCTGAGGTACTCAAAGCTATGTCTCTTTTTCTGCAGCGGATAATCGGGTGTTGAGTCTCCCTCAATCTCTACCTTTGTTGCCTGAATCTCAAATGGCTGCTTTGCATCAGGTGTCAGTGTCACGATACCTGTGGCGATAACTGCTGCGCCGACATTGAGCTTTGTGATGCTTGCAAAATTGTCCAAAGCATCGCTATATACAACCTGAAGCGGTTCAAAAAAAGTACCGTCATTAACTACTAAGAATCCAAATGTTTTGGAGTCCCTCTTGCTCCTTAACCATCCGCCAATGGTGACCTCCTGATCTGCATAATCCTTGTAGTTATGATACAGTTCACGTATGTTTATCATTTTATGTTTTCCTCTCATTTCTAAAGTAGTGAATCGCAACTAAATGAAAAAGTCCATTCACTCTGCTTTCCATTATACCCTTTTCGGGCTATGTACGCAATTGTGTTTGGACTTTTTCTTTCATATTTTTGTACTATATTGTACTTTATATGCGTTTTAGCATACATTGATCATTCTGTCGCCTGCATCTGAGCAAGCTGAATAATGTCAGAGATCTCCATGCCCGACTTCTGTACTGCTACGCGCAGCTCATTCAGCTCCTCCATTTTCTGCATTTCCAGAAGTTCATTGAGTTCCTCGCGCTCTTTCTTGATTCTAGAATAAAGCGCAACGATCAATTCCTCCTTCTGAGCAATCT